>NZ_JAMYSE010000044.1:0-57217 GCF_040321795.1 Mesorhizobium sp. M0244
GCGCGAAGGGTTTGCAGCGTTATGACAATTTCGTCGATGCACTCGGTCGCCGGCTCAGCAAAGGACCAAGGCTGAGGCAAGAAATAGCCGGCGATGTCCCGCCAGCGCCGCCAGCGACTGGATGAGCTGCCGGCAAGACAGGCGCTTCAACAGCCCAACCCCAGTGCCCGATTTCGGAGCTATTTTGCGCAGCTGATGCCCATCAGATCACCGTTCATCGCAGCGGCGGGCCTCGGCAAGGGTTATTGCCAGCGAAACCGGACATCGGGCCACAATCGATGCCCAGGGCTTCTTCTTAGGCGCAGTAACTTTGAAACAAATCCTGCCGGCAGGCGTTCCAGCATTGCGGGCGGCGTTGCCGGAGGACCCAATGCCCGACGAATACAATGACATCGTCATCCCCCAAGACCACGATGCATCGCCACTTCGGGAGGAGGAGTATTTCGTCGTCTGCCCGGCGTGCGGTCAGGCGTTCGACATCAGGTGTATGGCAGAGGCGCTTCATCACAACGAGCTGGGCCACGAGCCCTACGACCTTGACTCGTAGTCGGCAGTTACCGACGAACGTCGAGCCTGGTCGAGACCCGCACCGAGGGTAAGTTCTCGCGCGTCTGATCGGCTTACAACGAATCCCCGTCGCAAGGGTGGAGCTTCGCCGGCACGCTATGTCGTGACAGATACCTTGCGGCCTTCAGCGACGAGCCTCAGGTTGGGGGAAGCTTTGGCCCGACGAAGATGCGTCGAGCGTAAGAGGTCGTTGTAGGGGCGAAACGGTCGGTCAATCCTCATGCGATCGGCATGTCGGGCGGGATATGTCGTCGACAGCGACATGTCGTCAAATTATGTCGATAGAATCGCAATCTATTGACATAATTGGGGTGCCGCAAGCGGCCCTCCCGATGCTCCAACTTGCTACAATTCCACTCACCTGAAAGACAGTGAGGGCGGTTTGGGGACATTGACTTCGGCATCGGTGAAGAGATTCGGAAACAGCCGTTCCCTGAAATCGAGAGGAAAAGCGATCCGCACCGGTGTCTTCGGAGTGTCAGACTTCAGGAAACCGCGGTCGACGAGATCCGACAACGTGTTCCGTGCCGTGCGCTCGGATGTCTTCAGCACGAAATTGGCCTCGCCACGGGGCAACCTACCGTGCCGCAATACTGCCGCCACCAGATCAGGTGCGCGTTTGTCGTCGACGATTTCCTTCACCAGGGCGCGGTAGCGAGCCTCGAGCCGTCCGAGGTTGAACATCGTGATCGAGAACCGCACCTGGTCGAGCGCGACTGTCAGGAACCATTCGACGAAATCCTTGAGTGCTGATTCCGAAAGATTTCCTCGGCTGTCGGCGTGATCCATCATGCGCTTGTATTCGCCCCGATCTTTCAGCCCACGAGCGAGACCACGAGATATCGACCACAGGCCATTGCCGCCGATCCCGGCCTTGAGCGCCATGGCGTGAGACATCAGCCGACTGACGCGGCCGTTGCCGTCTGGGAACGGGTGGATGTAATTGAGGCGATGATGAGCTGACGCAATCGCAATGATCCGCAGGCTGGCCTGCCTTTCGGCCATCGCAAACCGTTTCTGGAAATACTCCATAAAGACCACCATCCTGTCAGACGATGGCGGCTGATGGCGCCGGACAACGACATCATGATCTGCGGACAACCGAAACTCGCCGGGCACGATCTCGGCCTTGGTGCCGTCCGGATTGTCGATGAACCGGAATTCCTCTGGCATCTCGTTGTAGAAGGCGCGATGAACCCACCGGATGAAATCGATCGAAGTCGGGCTCGGCAGTTCCCCACGCAAACCGAGACCATCAATCATCCTCTGAACTTCGACATAGGCCTTGGCCTCCAAGGCGAGAGGACGGCGTTCGGGATCAATCTCGGCTCCGGCCAATGCACTCTCGATATCTCGAGGTCGGGTGTTGTGGCCTTCGATCAAATTCGAATAGTAAGAATTCATGACGCGCACGAGATCGGCCAGTTCGGCGGCCGATTCCGGATGCAGGCCTCGGCCGAGTTCATCGGCGGCCTTCTGCAGCTCGATCGCGAGATCTGCCAGGACGGTCGGAACCGCGTCGTCAAAAAACAGTGGCTCGATGCGGGCAGGGGTTTCAACCATTCTTTGCCGATCTCTATAGTTTCTCAATTGCCTGCAATGTAAGGCATTCGAGACCATAAGTCAGCATAATTGCCGATATTGATTGCCGATCTCTCTTGCCGATGCCGGCCGCCGATCAGGAGGCGAACCCGAAATGCCTCAAAGGTCGGCCGGGCAGGGCGCGACTGGAATCACCGATGGCGCTATTGCCATTGGGGCTGAGTTGGTCGGGAGCAAAATGAGTTGCAAACGGTGCGGCAAGAACGAGTGAAGCAGGGCTTTATCGATCCGCTTGCGAGGTCTGGTCGAATTGCTCAGTCGTGCGGCCAGCTTGCCGCGTCGGGTGATGTCGATTGAATCGCCAACTCGGTCGATGGGCTCGCTCAGATGTGCTCCGACGTCAGCCAGATCGATCGCGTCATTGTGCGAACCTTAGCTTGGAAGAGGCAAATGTCCTTGCTTTGTCATGCGGAGCCGCGAGATAGTTTAGTAGATTGAGCGTGATCGTCCCCACATCGTTCATGGCGCCTGCAACTGGGAGCGCCCCGCACCAAGCGACCGAGCTTGCCGAAAAGATCAGCCCGCCTGTTGCCAGGTGTCGTAACGTCATTTCAGCGCACCGACGGCGGGCACGTTCCGGATCCCCGCCTTCGTACCAGCGCGTCGGATCCTGAAAAAACTATCGGGAAAACCTGTCGCACGCGCGACTACGACAGTGTCAGGGGAGGTGCCGAGCGCAGGATCTGTCGCATCCACTTCGTAGCCCGCAGCCGCGCCCAGCACGATGCCCTCCGACCCGAAGGTCTGATTTTCAACATCCTCGAACAGCCATGCGCATTCCTCTTCGTAGCTCTCTTCTGTACGCGTGAAGGGCCGCGCGCCTTCAAGGCCCATCAGCGAGATTGCGCCACCGATCAGTGAGAATTCGCCTCGGCCGCGGGATCGGAGATAGCCTCCTGGTTCGTTGGTGATCGAAAGCGACTGTTCAGCGACTGGGCCGTCCCATGTGCGGCCGGCCTCCAGCGGCGAGCGCCGCAGCTCCATCAAATCGTCCTTGAAAGCCACAGTTCCGGCAAAGCCGTTTCCGCCGAGATAGGCGATGCTGCCGCCTTCGGACGCAAACTGCCGCAGCGCCTGCTCCATCTCGACCGACATATATTCCGGATGACTGCCCGTTATGACTGCTTGATATCCTCGCAGACCGTCTATGCCGCATTCGTGCAAATCGTGATCGGTTACGACGTCAAACGCGATTCCATGTTCGTGGCAGAATCTGAGGAAGTGCAGATCGACCGGCAAGTTGTGCGGACAGCCGCAGAGTGGATAATTGTAATCGTCCCGGACGGTGACCTTCGGCTTTTTGTAAGAGCAGATGGACACGCCGCTGAGATCGGAGTGGTAGTCGTAAAGCGATTTTAGGTTGTTGGCGATCGCGAAGCGATGCCCCCGATCGTCGCATTTCCAAGGATAGAGATGGGTCGGAAGGTATTCGTCCGCATAGGCGAGATAGGTGGCCGTCGGCACGAGGTACAGGAGCCGTGCCAGTGCGCGTGAAGAGGTAACGAAAAACACCACCCGTTCAAAGCCACCGTCCCATTCGATTTGAAACGCATAGACGCCCGGGCGAGCGTTGTCAGGGACCGTTACCCGATGGGAGACCGGCCATCGAAGCGGACCGATGTCGTCGTCGTGGCAATGGATAGCATCGTAGTGCGACGGCACGAGCCGAGGGTCAAAGCTCGATCCATCCCAGCGCGTCGAAGTCATGCAAAAAGTTGGTTGATTGATCACGTCGAGGACCAGCGGATCAGTTCCGCCTGACGACCACATAGGCTCCGTTGACAGGAGCGGTGGGAAATTCCACGCGATGGTGCCCTGCGGCGTGTCGAGTCGGATTGCCGCAAACTTCGCGTTGAGCGTCGGCTCGTTTCGGGACGCGCATACGCCGAAATAGATTCCGTCCCCTTGCAGATCCCGCACAGGGCTGCCGAGACGTTCATGGATTTCGTACGGCGCAAGCAGATCGAGTGATCTGATGCACAAGCACAACCGCTCGTGCCGCAGGTCAAGTTCAACGGCTAGCCAAACACCGCTTGGCACTTTCTCGTCCGTAGACGAGATCTGATCGGCGGTTTTCAGGACAAACACGCCGTCGCGCACGCATAGTCTGAGGATGCCCGCTTCCACGATCGTGCGTTCCCCGCAGTTGCGGGTGAGGAACAGTTCAAAATGAATGCCGTGGACCGATTGCACTTTGGCGAGTTCGCCGGCCGGCACGCGCAGGAACGAGCCATGATCGAACAGCCGATGCTGTGGTTCACCTGCCGCTTGGATCGGCCAGTCGAGGAATTCGGTGGCTGGTTTGTCAATCTGGCAGATCCGCGTGCTCTTTATCGGCCGATCGCAAGACAGGCTGAGGCTGACCTGCTGGCCCGCTTTGGCGCTCCAGGGGGTGGTATAACCAACCGCACTCATCGCGTCGTGGTTTACTGCGCGCTCCATCAACCGTTCCCGATGGCACTCTTACACTGGAGCGACCGCAGCCGGCCCGGTGGCGTCCCAATACGCCCTAGCGCTCTCCCGAACAAGGTCAGCTGGGCGCCTGCCGGGGAGGCCGTCCTATTTGAAGGACATTGGCCAAAAATGCCATGCAGGGATTGTCTCCAACGGCGAGTCAAGGCTGGGGCGCACGTCGGCTAACCCTGCTGCCGCAACGGGTTTTGAAAACAATGATGTATATGCTTGTATAGGTAAGTCTGGTTCGGATAGGCTCGGTGAAAGGCGAGCCGCAACACGACGGAGGATGGCATGCGCAACGCTTCTCTCTTCGACCTGTCGGGCAGGAAAGCGCTTGTAACCGGCGCAAGCCGCGGTATTGGGCGCAGCATCGCAGAAGCCCTGAGTGCGGCTGGCGCCGACGTCGCAGTTGCGGCACGCAAGCTGAGCTCCCTTGAGGAGACTACCGCGGCCATCAGCGCAGCCGGCGGCGCCGCATATGCCATCCGCTTGGACGTCACAGACGTAGAGCAGTGCGAGGCGGCAATAGCCGAGGCGAGCAGACTGCTCGGTGGCCTCGATATTCTTGTCAACAATGCCGGGACTGAAGAGGTTCGGCCTTCGCTTGATGTCGATGAGGCCCTTTGGGACAGGATCGTCGACACGAATCTCAAAGGAGCGTTCTTCTGCGCCAAGGCCGCTGCGCGACAAATGAGAGACGCCGGACGTTCCGGCGCAATCATCAATCTGTGCTCGCTGACATCGGAGGTCGGCGTTCCCACAGCGGTGCCGTATGGCTCGTCAAAGTCAGGCCTCCTCGGCATGACCCGTGCTCTCGCAGCTGAGTGGGCGGATCTTGGAATCCGGGTCAACGCCATCGCCCCCGGCTACTTCAGGACGGCAATGACAGACGTGTTCTACAGCGACCAAACATGGCAGCAATCCATGCTCGCCAAAATCCCGCAGCGCCGTTTTGGCAACCTCTCGGATCTACATGGAATCGCGGTGTTCCTCGCTTCCGATGCGTCCGCCTACATCACCGGCCAGTCCATCCCGGTCGATGGAGGCTTCCTCGCGTCGATCTGAGTCCATGGGCTGCTTCGCCTGGGAGGGTGATACAAACTTTCCGATCAAAACTGTCTGTGCCAACGCATTCCAGAGTGGTGACCGACCAGCGCTAGCAATCGTTTCGTTCTAACAGAAGGAGCAGCCATGTCCGACGTCAGCTTCCACGACCTGTCATCCATCAGTGCCGATCAGCGGGCCAGTTTGCTCGAACGCGCCGAAGCAGATCTGTCATCCTTCATCGAGAAGGCCCGTCCAATCATCCAAGCCGTCAAGGATGAAGGTGACGCAGCTTTGATCCGGTTCGCGCGGGAGTTCGACAAAGCCCATGTGGCTGACGGTGAGCTGAAGGTTACGCAGGCAGAGTTCAAGGCGGCATTTGCTAAGGTTGAAAAAGACGTCGTTGCGAGCATCGCGTTCGGCATCGAGAATATCCGGCGGTTCCATGAGGAGCAGCGGCCGGAGGCGATGTGGCTCAAGGAAGTGCGGCCGGGCGCTTATGCGGGCGACAGGTACACCCCGATCGCCTCGGTTGCGCTTTACGTTCCGCGCGGCAAGGGTGCCTTCCCCTCGGTCACGATGATGACGTCGGTGCCGGCGGTGATTGCCGGCGTGCCTCAGATCGCGATCGTGACACCTGCGACATCCGACGGTTCGGTAGACGCAGCCACCTTGGTCGCGGCTCGCCTCGCCGGCGTCGAGACCGTGTATAAATGTGGCGGCGCCCAGGCAGTCGCCGCGGTCGCCTATGGCACGGAGACGGTCAAGCCAGCCGTCAAGATCGTCGGCCCCGGCAGCCCATGGGTGGTGGCGGCAAAGAGCCTCTTGGCTCCGATCATCAACACGGGTCTTCCGGCCGGCCCATCCGAAGCGATCATCTTTGCAGATGACAGCGTGGATGGCGGCCTTGCCGCTCTTGACCTATTGATCGAAGCCGAGCACGGGCCGGATTCGTCAGCCTATCTTGTGACGCACAGCCGCAAGGTTGCCGAAGCTGCGCTTGCTGCTATCCCGCAACATTGGTCCCGGATGACAGAGCAGCGCGTAGAGTTCTCGCGCGCGGTGCTGACCGGAAAACGCGGCGGCATTGTGCTCACCGCATCGTTGGAAGACAGCTACCGCTTCATCAATGACTATGCGCCCGAGCATCTCGAGATCCTGTCAAGGGAGCCATTTGCGCATCTTGGACGCATCACCGAAGCCGCCGAAATCCTCATGGGCCCGCATACCCCAGTGACGCTGGCCAATTTTGTCCTTGGACCCAATGCGGTGCTTCCGACCAGCCGGTGGGCGCGAACCTTCGGGCCGCTTTCGGTGACGGATTTCGTCAAGCGATCCTCGGTGGGCTACGTCACCTCGGCCGCCTATCCGGAACTCGCCCTCCACGCGCGCAGGCTCGCCCGCTACGAAGGGTTCAGCTCCCACGAAAATGCCGTCTCGGAGATCCGCGATCGCTATCTCGCCGACTGACGGGGGACGACCACAATGAAGGCCGCACGACTTTATGGACCAGGTGACTTGCGCGTGGAAGATGTCGCCCCACCAGGAGATCCGGATCCAGGTTGGGTGAAGCTGAGCATCGATGCTGCAGGCATTTGCGGCTCTGATCTGCACAATTTCCGGACGGGCCAATGGATAAGCCGATCGCCTTCGACGGCGGGCCACGAACTGACAGGAACCGTGATCGCCATCGGGGCCGGCGTGGACTCCGTCGCCATTGGCGACAGGGTGGTCGCCGACTCGCGTTTCTGGTGCGCAGAATGCGCCCAGTGTCGTGGTGGGAGACGGCATCTTTGCGCTTCTCTGGGGTTTGTCGGCGAAATATGTGACGGCGGATTTGCCGAACAGGCCGTTTTGCCTGCACGCCTGTTGCACATCGTTCATGCCGCGCTCGACGCACGGGTCGCGGCTATGGCCGAGCCGCTGGCGGTCGCGCTGCACGCGGTGCGGCGTCTGCCGATAAAGGCCAGCTCCGTTCTAGTCGTCGGCTGCGGCACGATCGGCGGTCTTGCCGCACTGGTGCTTTCTCGAACGTTCCCGGGTACCGTGCTCGTCACGGATCGCAACCAGGGCCGATGCGCCCGGGTGGCGCAGGTAACCGGTGCCAAGATTGTCGATTTGAACCGGGCTGCCATTGCTGCGGCTACCGCCAATGCCCCCTTGCTCGCTGCCATCGAGGCGACCGGCAGCATTGCGGCATTCAGCCAGATAATTAGCGTGCTCGATCCCGGCGGTACGGTTGCGATGGTTGGCATATTCCATGGGCGCCTCGATATTGATCCCAACATTCTGGTTGAACGCGAAATCTCATTGCTGGGATGTCACGCCTTTGCAGATGAGCTTCCCGAGGCCGTCAGGATGCTCGGCGAATTGACCGGGCCCATGATCGAACTGATCGACCGCGAGATCGGCCTGGATGAAATTCCCGAAGCCTATGACCGGCTCTTGGCCGGGCAGAGCGATGGCTTGAAGACGATTGTCCGGATACGGCAACCTGCCGAGCAAGCATGATTTATGATCGTTGCGCGAGAGACTTTTGAAATGATCACTTTGCCCGATACGGCCAGCCCTCTCTACGAGAAGGTCAAGGACTACATCTTGACGAACATCGGAAACGGCCGATGGAGCAAGGACCGAAAGCTGCCGTCTGAAAACGAATTTGTGGCCACGCTGGGCGTGTCGCGGATGACGGTCCACCGTGCCTTGCGAGAGCTGACGTCAGCGGGATTTCTGATCCGGCTCCAGGGCGTTGGGACGTTCATCGCGCCACCTCGGCCACAATCGGCCCTGATCGAGATCAACAACATCGCAGCCGAGATTGTCGAGCGGGGCAATAGGCACAGGTCGGACGTTCTCGTCCTCGAAACGATGATGCCGACAAAAGACCTCGCGCTTTCGTTCGAGTTCACAAAGCGCGTGCCGATCTACCATTCCATTGTCATCAACTTCGAAAACGACCTGCCTGTGCAACTGGAAGAGCGTTTCGTCAATCCGAGCCTGATACCGGATTATGACAAGCAGGACTTCTCCAAGACGACGACCTTTGACTATCTCATGCAGAAAACGCCCGTGACCGAGGTCGAGCACATCATTTCCGCAATTCCGGCCGACTCCCAGACGGCACAGCATCTGAGGATCGATCTCGGCAGTTGTTGCCTTCTTCTGCATCGACGGACGTGGACGGGCGCGGTGGTGGCTACGGTCAGCAAGCTCACTTACGCAGGAAGCCGTTATTCGCTGGGCAGCCGGTACTCCCCTTCGAGACACATGTGACCGTCGGAGAGCCAACGGCAGCTAAAAGCGGCCTGCAAGAGAGCTCGCGCACGGCAACGCCAAGATATTTCGCAGCCATGAAATCAGGTCATGGAGCTTGTATATGCATGTATGTATTTGCACCTTGACATCCGCGGCCGCTGACGTTGAAATATCCTTGCACTTCCAACGAAGTGGCAGGCAGGGTGCAGTCCCGTAAGGGCACAAACCTGCATCTTCACAGACCGAATGCCTGGTTCAAAAAACGCGGTCTGATCATCAAGGGGAACAAAGATGATGCGTAACCTAACAGGAAAACTTCGCGCGCTGGCGATGGCTGTAGCCATCGGGTTCACCACGAGCTCGGCAGCCTTTGCAGCCGATGCAACCATTCCCACGACGCCCGAAGCAGGAACCTTCAAGATGGGCATCGAGCCCTGGCTTGGATATGGCCAGTGGCATATTGCCGAGGCCAAGGGCCTGTTTAAGACAAACGGGCTGTCGGACGTTCAGATTGTGAACTTCGCGGAAGACAAGGACATCAATGCCGCCCTGGCGAGCGGCCAACTCGATGCCGCCAACATCGCCACCCACACGGCCATGGGCATGGTCGCGGCCGGCCTGCCTGTGAAGATTGTGCTCCTGCTCGATGTCAGCATGACCGCCGACGCTATGATCGCCGGCAAGGACATAACCTCGGTCAAGGATCTCAAGGGCAAGCAGGTCGCCTTCGAGGAAGGGACGACCAGCGATATTTTGCTCAAATATGCGCTCGCCAAGAACGGCATGTCCATCGCCGATGTTCAACCGGTTCCGATGCCGGCGGCGAATGCCGGCAGCGCATTGATTGCCGGCCAGGTTCCGGTTGCGGTGACCTACGAACCTTACCTCACCGCAGCCATGGCCCAGAACAAGGACGTTAAACTCCTTTTCACCGCAGGCGAAGATCCCGGGCTGATCAGCGACGTATTGGTGGTAAGCGATGAAGCGATCAAGTCACGGCCTGGTCAGGTGCTCGCCATGATCAAGACCTGGGATGCTGCCCTTAAGGCTTACAAGGCCGACACGCCCGACGGCCGCGCCATCATCTCCAAGGCGGTCGGCTCGAGCGTCGAAGACCTCAACACCGCCTTTGATGGCGTGCGCTACTATTCTTTAGCCGAGAACAAGGATGCGCTGACGGGCGAATTCTCCACCAAGACATTCGTCGACGTCGAAGCTGCCGCCAAGAACGCCGGCCTGCTTCAGGCCGATGTAACGCCCGAGCAGATGATCGACCCGTCATTCGTCAAGGCCGCCGAATGACGATGGCCGGGTCGCGGTGGTAACGCAAATGTCCAAGCCGCGTGCCACCAAAGCGGCCCAGTCTGGCTCAGCAGCGAAGCCGCCCGTCAGACAGCCGATGCACCGTCGCCGATCTTCCGGGATCGGCGCGCCCATCGCGCGTTCGCGTTTTCTGATCATAGCCGTGGCCGTCTTTGCCGGCCTCGGCCTGGCCTGGTGGGCGGCAACGGGCTTGGGCCTGGTGAAACCAATCTTTCTGCCGTCACCGGCTAGCGTGGTCAGTCAGCTTGGCAAGCTTTCGAGTGACGGCACGCTATGGCTGGATCTCAGGGCCTCGATCTATCGTATTTCCATTGGCTTTCTCATCGCCTCGGCACTGGCAATTCCCATTGGCGTGCTGATCGGCAGTTTCAGGACCTGGGAAGCGGCCGTCGAGCCGCTCGTGGATTTCATCCGTTACATGCCGGTGGTCGCTTTCGTGCCCCTCTCCATTCTGTGGTCGGGGACAGGCGATGCCCAGAAATTCCTGATCATCTTCATCGGCACTTTCTTCCAGCAGGTGTTGATGATCATGGACAATGTGAAACGGGTTCCCCCGGATTTCATTGGCCTTGGCAGGACGCTCGGCTTGCCGGATCGCAAGATCCTGACGCGCATCGTGGTTCCCAGCGCCTTGCCAGGCATCTGGGATACGATGCGCATCAGCCTCGGCTGGGCATGGACCTGGCTTGTGCTGGCCGAACTTGTCGCGGCGACATCCGGCCTCGGCTACCGCATCACCGTGTCCCAGCGCTATTTCCAGACAAACACCATCATCGGCTACATCCTGCTGCTGGGCGTGCTGGGTCTCATCACCGACCAGGTTATGAAGGCGCTGGGAAAAGTGCTGTTCCGGCAGGAAGGCCACGCGCAATGAGGCACCGCCGATGAGTTTGCCCAAACTGCGGATTGAAGGTCTCCACAAGAGCTTCGGCACGGGCGCACGACGCACAGAAGTGCTGCAGGATATCAATCTCGATCTTGCCGACAACGAGTTCGTCTCCCTGGTGGGTACATCGGGTTGCGGCAAGAGCACGCTGCTGTCGATCGTGGCCGGGCTGCAGGATTTCGACGCGGGCGATCTCACCATCGATGGGGCGCCGATTCTGCAGCCTGGCCTCGACCGTGGTGTCGTCTTCCAATCCTACACATTGCTTCCCTGGCTGACGGCGCAGCAGAACATCGAGTTTGCCCTCAAGGCGGCGGGTCATGATCGCGCGACCTGCCGCAGAATCGCGCGCGAGCATCTCGATCTGGTCAAGCTCCCGCACAGCGCCAATCGCTATCCGTCTGAGCTTTCGGGCGGCATGAAGCAACGGGTGGCCATAGCGCGTGCGCTTTCTTATCGACCCAAAATGCTTCTGATGGACGAGCCCTTTGGCGCGCTCGATGCCTTGACCAGGCATCAGATGCAGGAACTGCTGACTCAGATTTGGGAGGAGCACAGGCTCACAGTCCTCTTCGTCACCCATGATGTGGAGGAGGCTGTGTACCTATCGGACCGTATCATCGTGATGGGGATCGGCCCCGGACGCATCATGCAAACCTTCAATGTCGATATTGAGCGCCCGCGCCGGGAGGAGGTCATGGAGAGTGCGGCGTTCATGGACCTGCAGCGCAACGTCCATAAGGCCATACGCACGGCTTCCAAGTCCCCCGAAATGGCATAAACCAAGTCCCATTGATTGCATTGTCCCCCGGTCTGACCGGGTGCGAAAGAACCGCTAGGTGCACATCGATGCTTCTGAAGGCGCAGATCCTTCTGGATCGCGCCCGCTTCTTGCAGGGCCTGATCGACGGTCGCCGTTCCCAGAACTTCGCCAAGGCCGTCGCCGCCTTTCAGCCGGCAAACGGACTCCCGGCCATGGCCGAATGGGTCAAGCCCGACGTTGTCGGTCGGGTGAAATTTTCTGCTCAATTTCCGCGACGAGACCTGACTGCCTTCAGCAGTTCGCGTTCGTCAGTGTGAGCATTTCGAAAAGTCGTCACAACCGTTTCCGCCAGGATTTCGCCCCGTTGGGTTAAAGGGTCGAGGCCTTTGTCTGCGCAAATCCGATAAAACGCGCTGGCAAATAGCCAAATCGTGAGGACTAAGGCAGGTGCGCGGTACGCTGGCGCTGCGGCATAATGCGAACCCTCAGGCCCGCTGCCCGTGCAGAGCAGCGGGCCTTTACAGCCAGACCCGAAGGAGAGAGGAGAGTTCGGTCTTCGCGCAAAAAACGTTTGATGTGGAGTGCTTGTTCCCGGCTAACGAAGTTGGTAATTTTCGTACAGTGCGTCACCTGGCGGCGATTGCCTTCCCGCAAGCAGTTAGCCGTTCAACTGTTTCAATGATAGCCTTGGCAAGCGCCTTACCCTCATGCATGGGCTCTTGGCCATAGAGAGCAAGACAGCCTCCTCGCTCGGCAGCGCGCCGGCCGGGCAGGTCTCCTCGATGCCATGCGTACCAGGGCAGGGGCGGCCAGGCGTTGCGGATTTGTCCTCCGCATCCATGCTTTGATCTGCGTTCGCTAATCCGCCTCATCTCTGAGCGCCATGTTTTTGCGGCGAACAGGCGTCCAGTCAGTGATCGTATCGGCATCCACGGTGATTAGCCCGCCAGCTTTCACAGTCACCTTTCGATTTTCCTCGTCGACCCGCGTGACCGAGCCAGTGAGCTGTAGCTCGTCACCGGGTTTGGAGTTTTTAGGAGCAGGGATCGAATGCGGAAAACCATAGGAGGGGATGCTGACGCTAGCTCTTCCGTCGTCCAGCAGCTTCAGCACCGTCACGGTGATCGCCACTTCATCGCCGATATTGATGTCCGCAATTTCCCAAGCCATGCCCCATGATTCTGGAGCGGCTTTGACGGTAGTCAAGGGATCGCTAATATGCGGAAAATGCCAACACCGCTGCGATCACCCACGATGCCGCCAGGCAGTACGCCCGCAATCGATCAGCAACACGGTTCTGGCGCAGGATCACCGAAGCAGAGGAACGCTGGCCCTTTGTCTTTGCTTTGCGGAGAGCTGCTTTGCGATGCACAAACTTTTCTGATGCAGTGCGGTTTTGGCCTTCGCACCTGCACAGAACTATGCAAAACCGTCACCGCTGGAACTTGACCCAAGGGAATGTGCCGATGAGTGTGGCGGTCGAAACAAAGGCGCTGACGCCGACGGACATTGCGGCCCGAAAGCACAAGAAGCCAATTGTCTGCTTAACAGCCTATACAACGCCCGTTGCGCGCCTCGCCGATGGGCATTGCGACGTGGTCCTGGTCGGCGACAGCGTCGGCATGGTGCTTCACGGCCTGACGTCAACCCTAGGGGTTACGCTGGAGATGATGATCGTGCATGGGAAGGCCGTGCGCCGCGGCCTTGAACGGGCGCTGATGGTCGTCGACATGCCGTTCGGCTCCTATGAGGAGGGCCGCGAACAGGCCTTTCGCAACGCCGCGCAGCTGATGGCGGAAACCGGATGCGCCGCCGTCAAGCTGGAGGGCGGTGAGACAATGGCCGAAACGATCCGGTTTTTGACCAGCCGTGGCATCCCCGTCATGGCCCATGTCGGGCTGACACCGCAATCGGTCAATGTGTTTGGCGGCTACAAGGTCCAGGGCAGGGGCGAAGACGGCGACAGGATTTTGCGCGACGCCGTTGCTGTTGCCGAATCCGGTTCATTCTCCCTTGTGCTGGAAAAGATGCCCGAGCCGCTCGCACGAAGAATAACCGAGGAGGTTACGATTCCCACCATCGGGATCGGCGCCTCCGCCGCCTGCGACGGCCAGGTTCTGGTAGTCGACGATATTCTGGGCATGTTCACCGGTTTTCGTCCGAAATTTGTCAAGCGCTATGCCGAACTTGGTTCGGAGGCGGATGCCGCGATTGCCGCCTATGCGGCCGACGTGCGGGAAGGGCGCTTTCCGGCGGCCGAGCATGTCTTCCACGATAGGCCAAAAGCCATTGCCGGAGGAGAAACCGCATGAGCGTGCCAATCGTGCGCACCGTTGCCGAGCTTCGCGCCGTTGTTGCACGTTGGCGCCGCGCGGGCCCGAGCATCGCTGTGGTGCCGACCATGGGCGCCCTGCATGAAGGGCACTTGAGCCTCGTCCGCTCGGCGCTCCAGACGGCGGATCGTGTGATCGTGACGCTATTCGTCAATCCGAAGCAGTTCAACCGTGCCGGCGACCTCGCCGCCTATCCCCGCACCGAAAGCGAAGATGCGGCAAAGCTCGCTCCGCTCGGCGCGCATCTGCTCTATGTTCCGGATGCGGCGGAGATGTATCCGGCAGGCTTCGCCACGACCGTGTCGGTGTCCGGCGTCAGCGAGGGCCTGTGCGGCGCGTTCCGGCCGGGGCATTTCGATGGAGTGGCGATCGTTGTCGCCAAGCTCTTCCTGCAGACCAGCGCTGATTTCGCTTTTTTCGGGGAAAAGGATTTCCAGCAGCTTCAGCTTATCTGGCGGCTGGTCCAGGATCTGGACATTCCGATCGCCATTGTCCCTTGTCCGACAGTTCGCGATGCCGATGGTCTCGCTCTATCATCGCGCAATGTCCGGCTCTCGCCAGCGGAGCGCGCGATCGCCCCGAAACTCGCATCGGTCCTGCTCAAGACGGCGGAGCGGCTTGTGAACGGCTCTCCCGTGCTGCCAACGCTTGCCGACGCACGCGCAGCAATCCTGTCTGCAGGCTATAGTGAGGTCGAATACCTGGAACTTCGCGGGGAGACAGACCTGCAACCGATAACAAGCCTGGATCGGCCGGCACGCCTGTTTGCAGCGGCTTGGCTCGGCCAAACGCGGCTCATTGACAACGTCAGAACACTGCCGTCTCCCGTTCTCGTTGACAAGCCGCCGTCATCAATCGCGCATGCCTTGACCCGTGCCGACGGTCACACCGCAATGCCAGCGATTAAAGGATGAGCTTGTAGGCTCTAGCAAGCGTTACCCCTGACCAACTCCGCCTGTGAGCGCTGGACCGTCCCGCGCTAAGCAAGGTGGGTCAAAACATTATAATCTGGATGAATCACCGCAGCAGGGCCCCGGAAATGCCCGCTGATGCTCGGCGGTTCGGTTGGTGGTGAGCATCACCGTCCTGCCATGTCGGGCTTGGCGACCTGACCCTATTTCAGCAGTTTGATCAGGACAGTGAAAGCTGCGTCGATGTCAGCGCGAACCGCAGCCCGGACCGCCTCCGCGTTGCCGTCTCGCAGCGCTGCAAACATCTCCTGATGGTGCTGATTGGCGGTCGAATAGTTTCCGGAATCGTGCAGCATGTTGAAATAGGGACTGATCTGCAGCCACAGGTTCTCGATGATGTTGAGCATGTTTTCCGAGCCCGCGGCCCGATAGATGGAGAAGTGAAAGGCGTAATTGGCCCTGAGATAGGATTTGACGTCGCCGGCGGCATTGGCCTGCTCGAGTGCTTCCAGATGCTGGCGCAGCAGCATCACGCCTTGATGGTCCATGCGTTCGGCGGCCCATGCGGCGGCGATCGCCTCAATTTCGAACCTGACGTTCCTGAGATCGATAAGCCGCGCACGACTTAATGCAGGGATACCGATCGAACGGCCCGAAACCACCATCAAGGCGTTAGCGGCGCTCAGACGCCGCAGTGCCTCCCGAACCGGCATCGGGCTGACGCCGAAAGCGTCGGCGAGGCTCTGCACTGTCACCATTTCACCTGGAACGATGCTGCCGTCGAGGATCAACTCGGTAACGTGCCGGTAAACCCTGTCCTGCAGGGTTTCCCTGGACAGCGGCGTGATCTCGACGCCCGGCTTTCTGAATGCCGCCCCAGCCATCTCTGCCTAACCTTCCCCCATATGGGCGACGCTCTTGTCATACCCGGCGCCTGTGCCCGGAATGCAGGGTTCGGATTGCCGCGTCAAGCGCCGACCTATCCTGCTCTTACCTCGCCATTTCATCATTGATCTTTGATCAAAGCATGATACGGTCGCCAACATCGAATGACAAGGGTTACGTTTCGTGCCCTTGGGAGGCATTCGGTCATTCGGATTGGGAGGAGTTCACATGGGTATCGGATCGAAAGTCCGGCGGCTCGCGCTGCTGGCCGGCATGGCTGCCTGCGCCTTTGGCCCGTCCGCCGCCGAGGCGGGCGAAAAGCACAAAATCTTTCTCAGCATGAGCTTCATCGGCAACGACTGGCAAGCTGAGGCCGCCAACATGGTCAAGGCGATGGCCTCGCACAAGAGCATGGCCGACAAGGTCGATCTGCAGGTTCAGGTGGCTGGGCCGAATGCACAGCGCCAGATCCAGCAGATCAACGCGATGGTGCAGGCAGGTGCTGAAGCCATCGTGATCTTTCCGATCTCGCCGACCGCGCTCAACCAGGTGGTCAAGAATGCCTGCGACAAGGGCGTGAAGGTCTTCGCCTACGACGCCGAGATCACCGAGCCCTGCGCATACAACGTTCACATCGACCAGGAGGAGGCAGGACGGGTGACGGCCGAATGGCTGGTCAAGAGGCTCAACGGTAAGGGCAACATCATTGCGGTGACCGGCGTTCCCGGCACCTCGGTCGACGATCTGCGCACCAAGGCCGCCAAGGAGGTCTTCGCCAAATACCCTGATATCAAGATCGTCGGCGAGGCGGTCGGCATGTGGAGCCAGGCGGTGGCCCGCACCGAGCTCTCGAAGATTTTGGCGACGCGCAGCTGGGACGACATCAACGGGCTGTGGATGCAGGTCGGCTGCTTCACCGCCAATGCCATGCAGCTCGAGGCCGGCAAGAAGAGCAGCGAACTCTTGCCTTGCGCCGGCGAGGGCTCCAATGGCGGGCGCATCCAGATGCTGCCTGAGGGCACCGAGGTCGAGGGCGCGGCATCTCCCTATGCGGCGCTCGGCGCGCCGCGCATTTCCTATGCCTCGCCACCCTATTCCGGCGCGCTCGCCTTGAAGCTCGCGGTCGAGGCGATCGAAGGCAAGGACGTGCCGAAGAAGACGATATTACCGCTGCCGATCGTCACCAACGAGACGATCAAGCTTTGCGATGAAGGCACCTGGGCGGAAATGAAGGCCGGCTGCAACGCTTTCAAGCCGTCGCTGGTCTCCAATCCCGGCTGGTTCGCCTCGATCTTCTCGGATCAGACACCCGAGATCGGCCTCGCCGCTGCCCTCGTCGGCCAGCCCGAGGAATAAGTCTCCCAAGGCAATCCCGACGATGCACGGATATCTTGTCCGTGCATCGTCGATCCGCGCGACGATCAAGGACGATGACAGCACATTACGAGCTTCCCGCCGTTGAGATCGACGGCATCAGCAAGGCTTTCGGCCCGACCGTGGCGCTGGACGACGTGTCGTTCCGTATCGCGCCCGGCAGCGTCCATGCACTGCTCGGTGAAAACGGAGCCGGCAAGTCGACGCTGGTGAAACTTCTGTCCGGGCTGGTTAGGCCGAGCCAGGGGCATATCCGTGTCTTCGGCAAGGAGATCGGCTACGGCGCACCGCGCGCAGCACATGCGCTGGGCGTGCAGACAGCGTTCCAGGAGATGACGCTGGTGCGCGATCTCTCCGTTCTCGACAACATGCTGCTGCCTTACGCTCCCGTCGGCGTCTCCGGCTTGATCCGGCGCGCTGCTGCGCGCAAGGCGGTCCGCCGCCACATCGACGATCTCGGTTTTTCCGTCGATCTCGATGCCGAGGTGAGCGAGCTCGAGCTTTCGGTGCGCCAGAAGATCGAAATCGCGCGCGCCGTCTACCGCAAGCCGCGCATCCTGCTGCTCGACGAGCCGACCTCGACGCTCGCCGGCCGCGACGTCGACTGGCTGGGCGACATCATTGCCAGGCTGAAGGCGGCGGGCACGACCATCGTCTTCATCACCCACCGCATGCGCGAGGTCCGCGCCTTCTGCGAGACGCTGACGATTCTCCGGAACGGCCGCCACATCGTGACCGCGCCAGTTGCCGATGTCTCGGACGCGGACGTCATCAAGAAGATCATCGGCCGCAGCATCGAGCAGACCTTTCCGCCCAAGCCCGACAGCGCCCAGGCGTTCGGGCCGCCCGTCCTGGGCGTGCGCGACCTCAAAGTCGGGCGCAAGCTCGATGGCGCCGGTTTCGACCTGCACCGGGGCGAGATTCTCGGCGTTGCCGGACTGCAAGGCATGGGCCAGCAGGATTTGTTCCTGGCCTGCTTCGGCATGGCCGAGATAGAGCGCGGCGATATACTGGTCGACGGCCGCAAGGTCTGGCTGGGCTCACCCGCCGATGCCTTGCTGCCCAACATGGCCATTGGCCTGGTGCCGGAGGACCGCAAATCCGAAGGCCTGTTCCTGAAGCTGTCGGGCAGCCAGAATGCCACCCTGCCTGTGGTGTCGCGGTTCACGCGCTTCGGTCTGGTCGACGCCGAGGCCGAGACGCGCTCGGTCGAGGAGGCGTTTGCCACTGTCGAGGTCGACCGCCGCGCGTTGTGGACGCGGGCAGGCGCGTTTTCCGGTGGCAATCAGCAGAAGATCGCCATCGCCAAATGGCTGGTGGCGCAGAGCCGCATCCTGCTCTTATTCGATCCGACCCGCGGCATCGACGTCGGCACCAAGCACGAGCTTTATGTGATGATGCGAAACTACGTGGCAGCCGGCGGCTCGATCCTGCTGCACTCGACCGAGATCCCCGAACTCGTCCACCAATGCGACCGGGTCCTGGTTCTTTATGACGGGCGCATTGCAGCCGAGCTCAAAGGCGACGCCATCACCGAACCCGCCATTATGCGCCCGGCGCTCGGGCATGCCGGGGAAGCCGTCGCATGAGCAGCGCAGCAGTTTCGTCCCCTGTTTCCGCCGGCTTCTGGCTGCGCCGCGCGCTGATGCGAAATCGCGGCGCGCTGATCGCGGCGATCGTGCTTGCGATCCTGCTTTTCATCGTCGATTGGGTCAGCGCTGGTCCGCTCACATATTTCGACGTGTCGTTCCTGTCGAGTGGCGGCGCGACCTCGGCGCTCGCGGCGATCGGCCAGACCATCGTGATCTTGTCGGGTGGCTTCGACCTGTCCGCGGGCGCGGTGATATCGCTGGTCAATGTCGTGCTGGCATCGAGCATGGACCCGATGGCGCCAGGCGCCAGCGTCATGCTGTGGACGACAGTCGGCATCGGCGTCGGCATGGCCGTGGGTGCCTTCAACGGCTTCTTCATCGCGGTGCTGCGTATGCAGCCCATCGTGGTGACGCTGTCCACGATGTTCATCCTGCAAGGCGTGACGCTGCTGGTGATGGACAAGCCCGGTGGCTTCGTGTCGCCCGACCTCGGCACCTTCTACCTCGGCGACGCGATCACCGGCTGGCTGCCGATGCCGCTGGTGGTGATCGGTGTCGTCCTGCTCGCCTGGTTCTGGCTGAAGCGAACTCGTTTCGGCACGGCGCTCTATGCCGTTGGCAGCGACACGGATTCGGCCGCAGCAGTCGGCATCAATGTCGTGCTGGTGCGCTTTGCCGTCTACGTGATCGCTGGCGGCTGCTATGGCCTTGCCGGCGTGTTCATCAGCGCGCAGACCGGCAGCGGCGATCCGCTGGTCGGCAATCCGCTGCTGCTGTCGATGTTCGCTGCGGTTGTCGTCGGTGGCACACGTCTCGGGGGCGGGCAGGGTGGTCCGGTCGGCACTGTCTTCGGCGCCTATATCCTGATGATCGTGGTGAATATCCTGCTGGTGCTCAATGTGTCGGCCTATTATTCGACCATCGCCGAAGGCACCATTCTGGTGCTGGCGGCTCTTGCCGGCTCCATCTCGCACGCATCGGTGCTTGCGGTGCAGCTGCGCGCCGCGCGCGCTCGGCTGGCGGCTTGGCGCGCCGGCATATTGCCCTCGCAGCTCGAGCGCGCGGACCGACGTCTCAAGATCGCCGGATCCTCACACGGCCCGCGCGGCCCGGCATCGCCGCGTCCCGCCTTCCATCTGCGCAACGCCGAGACGCTACGCTATGCGCTGCCCGCCTATGTCTGCCTGCTGGTGATCATCATCGTCACGCAGGTCTGGCTCGGCCGCGCCATCCTCAATCCGGGTTACTGGAATTCGCTGCTCGTGCTGTCGTCCTTTCTCGCCGTGCTGGCGCTTGGGCAGGGAACCGTCATCCTGACCGGCGGCCTTGACCTCTCCGTGCCGTGGACGATCGGCATTTCCGGCATCATCCTGGCCGGTATGGTCAACGGCTCCGATGCGGCTCTTGTCTACGCCTTGCCGGTCGTGTTGCTGATGGCTTGCGCCATCGGCTTCGCCAATGGTTTCGGCATCGTCTATCTCGGCATCTCGCCGATCGTCATGACGCTTGCGACCAACGGCATTCTGCAAGGTTTTGCGCTGCTCTATTCGCAGGGAACGCCGGCCGGCTTTTCCTCACCGCTGCTGCGTTGGTTCATGACCGGCAAGCTCGGTCTGCTGACGCCTGTGGTCCTGCTGATGGTCGTCTTCGTGGTGGCGGCGGTGCTGCTGCTCGGGCGCACGCCGTTCGGACGCAGGGTCTACGGCATCGGCAACGGGCTGCGCGCGGCGCGATTGTCGGGCATCGGCGTCGAGCGCACGCTGATCCTGGTCTACATGCTGTCGGCCGTCTGCGCAGCTGTTGTCGGCATCATGCTGACCGGCTTTTCCGGCCAGGCGAGCCTCGGCATGGGCGACGATTATCTCTTGCCATCAATCGCGGTGGTGGTGGTCGGCGGTGCGCTGATCACCGGCGGGCGCGGCCACTATCTCGGCATGCTGGGCGGCGTATTGTTACTCACGGCGCTGCAGATGCTGCTGGCCGGCACCACGCTTCCCTACGCCACACGGGCAATTCTTTACGGGCTGGTCGTTCTCGGCGCCGTCATGGCGCTGCGCGAACGGCGGCTGCAATGAGAAGGACAGGACGATGAGCACAAAAGCACCGGCATCGGCGGACGAATTTCTGGCCGGGTTGAAAGGACAGCGCGTGCTGGTGACAGCGGGCGCCGGCGGCATCGGCTTTGCCATTGCCGACACGCTGTCGCGGCTCGGCGCGCGTGTCGTCGTCTGCGATGTTTCCGATGAGGCGCTGGCCGCTGCTCCGGACAAGATAGCGCTTGTCGCCGCGATCAAGGCCGACGTCTCGCGGGAAGAGGACGTCGACCGGCTGTTCGAGGCTGTCGGGGAAAAACTTGGCGGACTCGACGCCCTGATCAACAATGCCGGCATCGCCGGGCCGACCGGCGGCGTCGACGAGATCGACCCGGCCGACTGGCGACGCTGCATCGACATCTGCCTGACCGGCCAGTTCCTGTGCGCCCGGCGCGCCGTGCCGCTGATCAAGGCGGCGGGCGGCGGCTCGATCGTATCGATGTCGTCGGCGGCTGGCCGCCATGGCTATGCGTTCCGCACGCCCTATTCGGCGGCCAAGTTCGGCGTCATCGGCTTCACGCAGAGCCTCGCCAAGGAGCTCGGGCCGCATGGCATAAGGGTCAACGCTATTCTGCCTGGCATCATCGAGGGACCACGCATCGAAGGTGTCATCTCGGCACGCGCCAAGCAGATTGGTATCAGCCACGAAGAGATGACGGATCGCTATCTCCAGAACATCTCGCTGCGCCGCATGACCAGCCCCTATGATGTCGCGGCGATGGTCGCCTTCTTGCTCTCCGACGCGGGCGTCAACATTTCCGGCCAGTCGCTCGGCGTCGACGGCAACGTCGAAACACTGTGAGGGACTGACAATGGCCGATGTCGCAATCATTGGAAGCGGTTTCATCGGGCGGGCATGGGCGATCAGCTTCGCCCGCGCCGGTCATGATGTGCGGATGTGGGACCAATCACCTGCCGCGACCAGCAGTGCGCGCGACTACATCGCCGGCGTACTCGGCGACCTCGCTGCCAACGATTTGCTGCGGGGACAGGCGGTGGATGCCGTGCTCGGCCGCATTGCCATTGTGGCGGAGCTTGGCGACGCCTTGGCCGATGCCGTCCACGTCCAGGAGAACACGCCCGAAAATCTCGAGGTGAAGCGTGACGTGTTTTCCCGGATCGACGCCCTTGCCGGTCCGCAGGCGGTGATCGCCAGTTCCACTTCGGCGCTGTTGCCGTCGAAATTCACCGATCATCTGCAGGGGCGGCACCGCTGCCTGGTCGTGCACCCAATCAATCCGCCCTATCTCATCCCGGCAGCCGAAGTGGTGCCGGCGCCATGGACTTCTGCCGACACGGTGGAAAGGACCCGCGCATTTCTTGTCGAAGCTGGCCATGCGCCGCTGGTGATGAAGCGCGAGCTCGACGGCTTCATCATGAACCGCCTGCAAGGGGCGCTGCTGGAGGAGGCGTTCCGGCTTGTCGCCGACGGCTATGCCAGCGTCGAGGACGTCGACACCGGCCTGCGCGACGGGCTGGCGCTGCGCTGGTCGTTCATGGGTCCGTTCGAGACGATCGATCTTAATGCGCCGGGTGGTGTGCGCGACTATGTCGAGCGCTATCAGACGATCTATTCCAACATCTTCCCGCAGATGCTGCGCCGCGTCGACTGGGCCGGCGAGGTCATGGAGACCGTCGAGGCCGAGCGCCGCAAGCGCCTGCCGCGGGAAGGACTCGGCCAACGACAGGTCTGGCGCGACCGCCGGCTGATGGCGCTGGCGGCGCACAAGAAAAAATCGGATCAGGAGTTTGGACGATGACGCAAACAAGCCGCAAGCCCGGCGCCCAGCAACCCAACGGCAAGGTCATCATCACCTGCGCGGTGACGGGGGCGATCCACACGCCGACCATGTCGCCCTATCTGCCGATCACGCCGGACCAGATCGCCTCCGAGGCGATCGCGGCGGCGGAGGCGGGTGCGGCGATCCTGCATCTGCATGCCCGCGACCCCGAGACCGGCAAGCCCGACCAGACGCCTGAGGCGTTCGCGCGTTTCCTGCCGCGCGTCAAGCAAGGTACCAATGCCGCCATCAACATCACCACCGGCGGCAGTCCCTACATGAAGGTCGAGGAGCGTGTGCGTCCCGCCGCCCAATTCAAGCCGGAGGTCGCCTCGCTCAATATGGGCTCGATCAATTTCGGGCTCTATCACCTCGCCGACAAATACGAGACGTTCAAATTCGACTGGGAAAAGCCGCATCTGGAAGCCACGCGCGATCTGGTCTTCCGTAACTCGTTCAAGGACATCGAATACATACTGGCGACCTGCTACGACAATGGCACGCGCTTCGAGTTCGAGTGCTACGACATCGCCCATCTTTATAACCTCTCCCATTTCGCCGATCGCGGGCTGGTGAAGCCGCCGTTCTTCGTGCAGTCGGTGTTCGGCCTGCTCGGCGGCATCGGCACCCATCCGGAAGACGTCGCCCATATGAAGCGCACCGCCGACCGGCTGTTCGGCGACCAGTTCCGCTGGTCGGTACTGGGTGCGGGCGCCAGCCAGTTGCGCATTGCGGCGCAATCGGCAGCGCTTGGCGGCAACATCCGCGTCGGGCTTGAAGACAGTCTTTGGGCCGGCAAGGGCAAGCTTGCCAAGTCGAACGCTGAGCAGGTGGTGTTCGCCCGCAAGATCATCGAAGGCCTCGGCATGGAAGTGGCGACGCCCGACGAGGCACGCGAAATCCTGTCATTGAAAGGCGGCGACAAGGTCGCGTTCTGACCTTTGCCGCAGAGCGTCGGAACAGAGGAGGACGGCATGAAGATCGAAGTCGTGGTGGACGTGAAGACCACGCTGGGCGAGGGACCGCTGTGGGACGTCGAGCAGGAGCGCCTCTATTGGATCGATAGTTTCGACGGGCGCGTGTTTCGGGCGACCGCCGACGGCCGCGAGATCCGCTGCTGGGACGTGCCGATGAAGATCGGTTCGATGGCATTGCGCAAGGACGGTAACGGTGCGGTGGTGTCGCTGCAGCGCGGTTTCCATCTGCTCGATTTTGCCACCGGCGAGGTGACGCTGATCCACGATCCGGAGCCGGACAGGCCGATGAACCGGCTCAACGACGGCAAGGTTGACCGGCGCGGCCGCTTCTTCGCCGGCTCCATGGATACGATGGAGGAGGGGCCTTCCGGCGGCCTCTACCGGCTCGATCCCGATTTCTCCGTGACAAGGATCGATTCCGGCATCATCTGTTCCAATGGCCCGTGCTGGAGCCCCGATGACCGCACCTTCTATTTCGCCGACACCTGGACCGGTGAGATCTGGGCATACGACTACGACATCGCAACAGGTGCCGCCACCAATCGGCGTACCTTCGTGCGTGTCGACACCAGCCGCGGTGGCGCGGCCGACGGCTCGACCGTCGATGCCGAAGGATTCCTTTGGAACGCGCTGGTCTATGATGGCAGGCTGGTCCGCTACGCGCCTGACGGCAGCGTCGACCGCATCATCGACATGCCGGTCAAGAAGATCACCAGCGTCATGTTCGGCGGACCGAAGCTCGACACCCTGTACGTCACGTCGATGGCCAAACCGCCGCTGCCACGCTTTCCGGGCGACGGAGTTTTACGCGGCAGCCTCTTTGCCGTCACCGGCCTCGGCGTAGCGGGAGTTCCCGAGCCAAGATTTGCCGCGTAAATCGGTGCGCAATCGCGATCATCCTCCCCGCCTGCTTGGTGCCACCCCCAACGTCCCGCCGCAGGGCGACCGGCGCTGGAAGCTCGTGCCGTGCGGTTCTGATGGAACCCACAATGAAAGGCGTGGGGTCGCTTCGCCTGAAGTGCGCGAAACATGTCCCTGGAAACCATCAACTGAGCCTTGGAGACCTGCTCGAAACAAGAAATCCACCCATTAGCAACTCCAATGCCTCGAGTGCCTCTTCGTCCCGCAAATTGGTCAGGGGTACGCTGTCCACGAAGACAACCTTTTCATCGTCTATGTCATAGACCTCCCAAAGCCCGTCCTTGATCCTTCGGATGGCGTGCCGGCGCTCCATAAGCAAAATCTAATACTTGAGTCTCGGCGACGTTGGGTAGAAAATCGGGCACGAGCCGATCATAATAGTGGAAAACCCTGCCGGTGTAGCGTAACGAGCCTTGCGAGATGGAGCCGGATTTCGGAAAGAGAATCGAAGACGACGCGATGCGGCTTGATGCGGTCGATCTCAGCCAAAGCTGCCTGCACGGTTTCTCCGAGTTCGAAGTCGAAGAATGAACAAACGTCTGCAACTGGGACGGATCGAGACTGAGCTCTGGAGGAACGAGCTCCAGAATTTCTATGCCTTTCAGACTCCAACCGTGCTGTTTGCCACGAACACTAGTTCGCGCTTGCTCTCGGACAGGGTGATGTACAAGCATTTTCGCGTTGCGAGCCCCCGTTGATGAGGAACTGTAGCCCAATTGTGGTTTTGCCCGATCCGGGCCTCCCCTCAACGAGGTGCGCCCGAAACCTGGCGTAACCGCCGCGCAAGACATAGTCGAGACCCTCTACGCCGGTCGCTATTGGTGACGCTCATCTTCGTTCACGTTGGCCCCCAAATGTATTGGCGAACAGCCGGCAGAGAAACAACTCCAGCCGCGGCCTGCGGGCGGCTTATTCTACGCCGACTTGCTCGCCTTCGAAACTCACGAGGATCAGGAACAATGTTGCCCAAACCAAGTTTGGTGGTCTCGGAGGTAACGGCAATGCGAATACTGAGAACAATCTTCGGTCGGTTGTGGCGATCGAAAAGGAAGTCGCCGCCGGACCTTGCGTCGCCTGTCGACGCGATCATTCGGCTGCTGAAGGAGAAACCATCACCTGCTGCAAAGAAAACGCATGGCCATCCAGATCAAACTGGCGGCTGATCGGCGCTGCGATGCAGGATCGTGGCGACGGAGCACACAGCATCAGGCCTGAACTCGCCTATCTGCGGCTTGCGATCGTCAATGTCGTCTACTTCGGTGTGCCTGGTTGCGGCGGTCACAATTGGTGTTGATCGATACCGGGTGCCAATGTCCGGAAGACTATTGTCGATATCGCCGAGAGAACTTTTGGCAGTGGCGCCCGACCGGCTGCCATCCTGTTGACCCACGGCCATTTCGGGCGGCGGCGACGGCAGAGAAGGAGGACAGGGGTGGTGCCGGTCAACCAGGACGTCAGTTCTGGCCGGCAGATGTCGACCTCTCTGTCCGCGCAAGGCCCCGCACGGCGGCCACTCCGCGTGGGAAGCCGCTGCGGTTGCTAAAATCCTGCGGTTGCGCGCGGCCGCGAGCGTGCCGGGCGCTTACCGTTTGGGCGCTCAACCAATCGATGAGCGTCACACCGGCGACGAGGACCAGAGCAAGGCCGACGTTGTCACGTTTTGCATTGTCGCGCCGGAACGCCGGCAAGAGTGTTGCTATGTCGAGCGCGTCACCGGCCACACGGCTCCAAAGCCCTGCCTGTTTGTCTACCGACAAGGAGAGAATGCCGCTGCTGACTTCCCGCGCCCCGTAGGCACGGATGATGCTCTCTTTGCCGCGCATGCCGAGTGCGCGGGCGATCCGCTCGGAGGCCACAAGCTCGCCGACGCCCAGCGCTATGCTGAACCAGCCGAGTTTGCGTGCAAGCATATTGGAGGCTGCGAGCGCAGTCGGCCCAGACTTTACGACCTTGGGGTCGCTTGGCGATCTGCTGAGATTGCCGAATTTGGTAAGCATGTTCATGGCTCTCCTAGGGAGCCGAAGGCCTTGCCCTGATGCAGCCGAATAAGGGTCAATGTTCTGCCGGGACATCAGTGATCTTCTTCCTATGTACCCACAAAACAGGCTGGCAGGCCTATCTGACCTTCACATCCAGCAATCGCAGCTAGCGCCAAGGCAGACCTGGATATTCGAGGGAAAGTTGCCCCCGACATGGACACAGGGATTTTCAAATCGGGATCGGCAGATATGGATATGGATGTCAGGCGCTGGGTCCGGATGTGTCGGTGCACAAGCCGCGAACAGGACACGAGCTTTTTTGCACCAGAGCTGGAACAACAGCGCCGGGGCAAGGTTTGATGCCTGCAGCCGTTGTCCTCCCAGCTGCATGATCGGGTTGTCCGATCGGCCCGCGCCTATTCCCGGGGCGCGGGCCATGTCAACGACATACATATCCTGAAAATCCTTTGAGGCGGCGAAAGCCGAGCCGTCCCGTTGAACCAGATCCGTGGCCGCCGAGATAATGCGGTTGCGCGCTGGGAACAGTGACAAGCCGCCTCAGTCGCCCACGCGCCAGCGTGCTGGAGCTTCTCGGCGAAGCGTCGGCGTGGACACTGAAGGAAAGAGGCGATCACCTGCGCGATGGGCAGCCGGCTGCAACGATGGGCAGCAATCCCTGATCCATTGCGCGCGAGCCGTGAGCAACCCGCGTGGGGTGACAGAGATCGGTGCAGACTGGAACAGCACAACGTCCGCCAAACTCGAAGTGCCCACGGGAACGCGCGCCTTGCTGGCGGTTGCCGGATTGCGGATAGAGTCGGCGGAACTGGGCCTGAGCCAGGTCG
Source organism: Mesorhizobium sp. M0244 (assembly GCF_040321795.1). Taxonomy (NCBI): domain Bacteria; kingdom Pseudomonadati; phylum Pseudomonadota; class Alphaproteobacteria; order Hyphomicrobiales; family Phyllobacteriaceae; genus Mesorhizobium; species Mesorhizobium sp. M0244. The sequence goes on from NZ_JAMYSE010000044.1 coordinate 27,589, forward strand.
ACGTTGGACCGAGGCGATTGGGATCGCATTCCGCATAACGCCTTTGGACTCAGAATGGCAGAACGTCATAAAGTGGGGCGGGTTCGAACGTCGGGGAGGCCGCTTTATCTGTAGACCATCCATCGAATCAGGCATGGCGCAGATCGAGGTTCTACGACCCATATTCGGTTCCATTCGTCGGTCGGTATGCTCAGAAGTCGAACTATCGCTGAACCAGGTTGCCGCTTCAAAGCACAACCATTGTCAATTAGTGTAGCCGCCCTGGGGCGAGGTCGCATCCGACATTAGCGGGTATGATCGAAGTCTACGGCGAGACCACAACTGACCGTTGGCCAGCGACCATGTTTTCGAGCTCACGGTCCGAAATCGAGGGCGTCGGAACGATTTGCCTCAGCGCTCTGAAGGCGAGCTCTGTCGATATCAGGCGGTGGCGGCGACTGCGCGTGCCGACATATTGTTCGATAAGATCTTCACGCCGTCGCACGACACACCTCCAAGCCAACTTCACCCATATTAATTGCGGAAGTTTCTCAGATGCGCATTCACATCGGTTAACCGGACCAAAATAGACGCGGCTCGACTTAAGATTGAGCAGTTCGTTCCAACATTCGCAGGACAAGCGAATTGCCGGCCATGGTGAAGGAACAACAAGGCACTGGACTTGTTAGAGCCGTACATCCATCGATAGCTTTCAACAGGAGATGAGAATGGTGACGAGGAGAAGATCACAGGGCAGTTCCAAGGGCTTGGAAGACCTTTTCTACGATGGTCTGAAGGACATCTACTACGCCGAACGGAAGATTCTGACCGCCTTAAAGAAAATGGCAAAGGGCGCAGAGTCCGAAGAGCTGAAGGCCGCGTTCGAAAAGCATCGAGCCGAGACAGAAGGTCAAATCGAGCGCCTGCAGCAGGTTTTCGACGCGTTTGGCAAGAGGGCCCAGGGCAAGACGTGCCCAGCGATCGATGGCATGATCGAGGAGGGGCAGGAGATTTTGGAGGAATTCGGAGACGCTCCAGCATTGGACGCAGGGCTCGTGGCTGCAGCCCAGGCCGTCGAGCATTATGAAATCGCGCGCTACGGCACTCTTGTGACGTGGGCGGGCTTGCTCGGCCTAAGAGACGCAGTCCCACTTCTGGAACAGACTCTCGAAGAAGAAAAAGCCACCGATGAGGCGCTCACCCAACTCGGCGAAACTGGCGTCAACGAACGGGCAATGCAGCAGGCCGCGTGAGGTCGCGTATTGCTGGGGTGGCAATCCGAAATTTGCATCTTCTTGAGCAGCGCAATGAGCGAATTCGGATTGGCCATTTCCTCTGTCGCTTGCCTGTCGAGCACACGTGTTTTGGCACTAACCGCATTGTACTGCTGCGCGCATCCAATGTGGGCGCGCCGGTTACGCTCAGCGAAAACACGAACCCCGCTGCGCGCGCCTATATCGACGCAGCAAGAAGACTTGAGGGCGAGGACCTGCCGGTCATCCTGCTGCCTTTCGAGCGGAGGGGCCTCCTCGACCGGCTGTTGGAGAGGAGGGCAGCATGAACCTGCTCGACATCTTCAAGCGCCGCGGCAGCGCGCCGGTAGCGCGCGAGCGCTTGCACTGCTGTTGGCTTACGAGCGCCGAAGCCGCAACCAGCCCGATCTCGTCTCCGTCTTGCGCGAGGAGATCATGGCCGTGATCGCCAGGCAACGCCAACACGTCGACGTGATGGCAGCCGAATCGAAATCGACGAGCCGACCGAACCTGGCAATGGGCGATCGCCGAACGCAAGTGCTTGCGCCATCCCTGGCCGTCAGGATGCCGGTATGAACGAGGAACCGGCTCGTCGGCCCGCGGCAGATCCTTCTGGCATCGACAGCTTTTTCATGGGTGGTTTCGAGTGTTCCTCGCATCGTCGTGCCGACGGGGTGCGCCTTGATCTGATCCGTGCGACCTCACATGACACCCATGCATGCGGCGACTATCGCCGCTGTGCCGAGCTTGGGCTTCGCACGATCCGCGACGGCTTGCGCTGGCACTTGATCGAAACAGCGCCGGGAGTCTTTAACTGGTCGAGCTGGATGTCGGTGATCGAAGCAGCCCAAGCGGCCGGGGTGCAGGTCATCTGGGATATCTTCCACTATGGTTCGCCAGACCACGTCGACCAAGGTGGCCCGGGCTTTGTCGAGGCCTATGTCCGTTTCGCCGCGGAAGCTGTTCGGGTTCATCGCTTAGCCACCGGAGTGGCTCCCCTGGTATGTCCGATCAACGAAATTTCGTTTTTTGCGTGGGCGGTGGAGGTCGGCTATTTCCCGCGCGTCGGGCAGGACAAGCGCGGATGGTTCAAACGCCACCTTGTCAGGGCAGCGATCGCCGGGGTCAGAGCAATGCGGGAGGCCGAACCGAGTTGCAGGTTCATCTGGGCTGAACCGCTCATCCATATTGCTCCTCGTGACCGCACTCGCGCCGAGCGGCGGCGCGCCGAAAATGCTCGTCAGGGCCAGTTCGAGGCTTACGACATGCTGGTCGGGCGCGCGGAGCCGGAGTTGGGTGGCAGCGAGGACCTTGTCGACGTCATAGGTCTCAACTTCTATCCGCACAACCAATGGTATTTGAATGGGCCAACGATACCGATGGGGCACCACGAATACCGGGCGCTTTCGGAAATGCTGGTCGAGGTCGACGAGCGCTACAAGAAGCCGATGTTTATTGCCGAGACCGGCGCCGAGGGGTCAGGACGGCCGGCTTGGCTCCATTATGTTTGCGACGAAGTGCGCGATGCGATGAGCCTCGGCGCACCTATTGAGGGCATATGCCTGTATCCGGTGACGGCCTACCCCGGTTGGGACAATTCGCGCCACGCCGAAGTCGGCTTGTTCTCCACCATTCATGCGGACGGCTCGCGCACTCTTCACAAGCCGCTTGCCGACGAGTTGGAGCGCCAGCGCCGATTGTTCGAGGCTTTCGAAAACGAGCCAGCAGGCGCGGTATAGCCCCGCCGATACTGCGCCGCGCTTTAACTGCATCGGCTACGCGGTAAGCCTAAATCTGCCCGCCGAGAAAGATCTTGGCGTCCGTGGCCGCAGCGATGAACGCCTGGCGTGCGACCCTTGGCGACTTTTCGCCGCGGATGAGGGCAAGGCACGCCTCGATTGTTGCGGGTCGGTCGCCGCGAACGCAGCTTAATCCCGGCGCATCGTTCACTCCGCCGCCTCGCGCTGCGTCGGCATCTGCCCGATGCCGTTTGCCGGCATGCTCTTTTGAATGCGTGCGAACGTCGCCAAAGCCTGCCCGACGACCTGATCCATATTGTAATAGCGATATGTCGCCAGACGTCCGACGAACCAGACCTGTGGGCACGCCGCTGCCAATGCTTCGTAGCTTTTGTACAACGCCTCGTTTTCGGGCCGCGGCACCGGGTAATAGGGATCTCCGATGTCCGAGGGGTATTCGTAGGTCAGGCTGGTCTTCGGACTCTTCTGTCCGGTCAGATGCTTGTACTCGGTGATGCGGGTGTAGTTTTCCGTCTGCGGATAGTTGACGACGGCGACCGGCTGAAACTCCTCGCAATCAAGCGTCACGTGCTCGAAGCGCAGCGAGCGGTAGGGCAAGCGACCCAGCTTCCAATCGAAAAATTCGTCGATTGGCCCGGTGTAGATCATCCGCTGGAACGGAATCTTGTCGCGAATCTCACGATAGTCGGTCTGCAGCATGATCTTGATCTTGGGATTATCCAGCATGCGCTGGAACATGCGCGTATACCCGCCTGCCGGGATTTTCTGGAAAGTGTCGCCAAAATAGCGATCATCCCGATCGGTCCGCGTTGGCACCCGCGCTGTGACTGATTTGCTCAACTGGGAAGGGTCAACACCCCACTGCTTCCTAGTGTAGCCGCGGAAGAATTTCTCGTAGAGCTCCCTGCCCACGGTGCTCACGACGACGTCTTCGGCCGTGCGGACTTCTTCCACCGTCTCTCGCCGGGAAGCGAAGAACTCCTGCAGCTGCTCGGATGTCAGCTTAAGGCCGTAAAGGCGGTTTATGGTGTCGAGATTGATCGGTATCGGCAGCAGCTTTCCGTCGACCAGCGACAGCACGCGGTGTTCGTAAGACCGCCATTCGGTGAACTGCGACAGGTAGTCGGCGATCGATTGGGCGTTGGTGTGGAATATGTGCGGCCCATAGCGGTGGATCAGGATCCCCGCCTCGTCATAACAGTCATACGCGTTGCCGCCGACGTGATTTCGTCTGTCGACGATCAGGACGCTTTCTTGTCGTTGCGATGCGATGCGTTCCGCCAGCACGCTGCCGGCGAAGCCGGCGCCGACGATCAGCCAGTCGAACATGCTCACGCTCCCCTCAGCAACGGCACGACGCTCTGCATCGCGTAGGCGCGCTGGATGTGGGCCGCCATCGCATTCCAGGTCTTCTCCCAGGACATGTCGGCGAGGTAGGCGTCGACTTTCTCCACCAGAAAATCGCGGGGACGCGCCAGGATGGATCGAAGCTTGGCTTCGACATCCTCGGCGTCGACAATGTCGACTAGGCCTTCGGCGCCATAGGTGCGTACGACGTCGACGATCGCCGTGGAAACCACCGGCAGTCCTGCCGCCAGGAATTCAGGAGTCTTTGTCGGACTGATGTAGCGTGTCGCCTCATTGAGCTTGAAAGGCATCCAGCCGGCACTCCAATGCCGGAGATAGCGTGGCAGGTCGGCATAGGACTTGCCGCCCAGCCAATGCAGGTTGCTTGCCGTGGGCAGCCTCGCCGGATCGATCTTGACCACAGGGCCGAGCAGGACGAAATGCACGTCCGGCATTGCCGCAGCCGCCTGCGCTACCAATTCGACGTCGAGCCGCTCGTCAATGACCCCGAAATACCCCACTCTCGGGTGAGGTATGTTGGCCTGGTCCAGTGGGTCCTCACCCGGCTCTCTCGCCTGATGGAAATGTGCAACGTCGATGCTGCTTGGGAAAGGAAAGATCGAACGATGCAGGCTTCGCTTGGCCTCGTAAAGGCTCTGCCCGCCCGTGAAGACGATATCGGCACGTTGGAACAGCGCCTTTTCCAGCTGATTCAACTCTGCGGGTGCGTTCTTGAACGCGGAGAGTTCATCCATGCAGTCGTAGACGCAGACGTCATAGGCGAGATGGTCGCTGAAACGTAGCGCCATGGGCGTGTAATACCACGCGGTCAACCGTTCATGCGGCGTCGAGGCGACGATCTGGTCGACGAATCTGCGCTGGAGCGCATCCGCCTTGGTCGCGGACGTGCCGACTGGAATAATCGGCGTCACAATTCTGATCGTAGGTGAAACATCGTTCACCCGCATCGAAGCGTGGCGCCTTTCGTCGAAGATCGGCTCTTCGAAATAAATTAGCTGCTGCTGTTTTGAGGCGAGCGTCAGAATGTGTTGCGGTCTTTGGAATACGAAATTCCATCGGAGGTGGGAAAAGCAAAGTAAAATTGATGACTGTACAGGAATATTTGGTGTTAGGGGGGTGCCCACCGCCATTTCCATGTAGAAATCCTTGGTTGCAGTTACAAGCTGCCTCGATTAACATACGTTAATCAAGGCAGCTTCGAATGAAATTCGCAGCCATCTATATAACTTCCATCCCGATAAGTTGTTCCATAGCGCCAAACTGTCTCGGGCGAGGCCAGCGGTCCGCTCCACTCCGGCGATGGCTCGACAGAGAAGGGCAAGCCGGACGACGCTGCATCCGGCTGACATGATGGCCGCTCCAGAAGCTGAAGCCCCGCGCCGTGCGTGATCTCACCCAAAATGTGGCGCATTGCCACAGAACGGTTGAAATCGTTCAATCGTTCAACAACCGTTCATGGGCGGAGTTATAAATAAGGCCTGCGAATCGATTCGGCTGAGTCACGCAGACGGTCCAAATGAAAGGGGCCCGCGAAACGGTCGCGGGAATGCTTGTGAATGAAGATCGACTTTGAAACCAACGTCTTCCCGTTGTTTCACCCGCAGGCCGTGGATGATCTGAAGGACCCTTGTCCGGTGTTCGACGGCACGCTCTGGCACGTCTTCGGCTCCAGCGGCACCGTCACAACCGAGAGCTGGAAAATCCTCCACGCCACAGCGCCGGATCTTTATGGACCCTGGACAGAGCACGAGGCGATCGTTTTGCCGGTAACCGGATCGGGCATTGCGGCGCCCGGCGTCATTCATGAGTGCGGCGTCTTCCACATGTTTATCCAGACCGAATTCATGAAGTCCGGCGGACGTTGCGAGCACGCGGTCTCCAATGACGGCTTTCATTGGGTGGTGCTCAATCCGGCGATATTGTCGCTGCCCGACACCGATGAGGACGGCATCTACGATCCCCACCCCGCAATCATCGGAGGCAAGCGCTATATCGTCTATTCAGGCATGCCCAAATTCACCAGGGTGCCTCAGCCTGATGTCTATCTGGCGCGCAGCCAATCCGATTCTTGGTTCGGGCCATGGAAACGTCTCGGCAAGATACTCGATCATCTCGACGTGCCGCATCACAATGCGCGCGAGCACCCCGATTACGAGTGGGGGATAGAAGGGGCGCAACTGGTTGAATTGCCGGATGGCCGCGTGCTTCTCAACGCTACCTGCTTCCTCCCCGACGGCCCCCGTGGAAGCCGTCAACGCGTTTTCTTTGCTATCGCCGATAGGGTAGAGGGTCCTTATGTCTCGGTCGGCCCCGTCCTTGATCCTGGCGAGCCAGGAGAGAATGGCCATTCGACCGTAATGATCGAAGGCCGGCAATTGACTTTGTTCTACCAGAGCAGACGCGAGACGACGAACCACCGCTGGCGATATGGTCTGGCCAAGTGCGACTTGGATCGGCACATACTTTCCAGAGTTGCCTAGAGAACGTGATCCAGGATCATAGCCGCTGGGCTACCCACCTCGTCCAGGTCGCGTTGCCCGACGGACGCCGGCAAAACCCAAGACGGCACAGATTAAGCTCGCTCATCACAATGGTGTTGCCAGTCGCCGTTTCTGATCGATCGTCGCCAAGTGATAACCAGTGGCTAGATGTCCTAGGCTGATGAATAGCCAGTCGGCGAAGCCTGCGACGAGGCAGCTTGGGAGTATGAAATACATCAAGGTAAGCTGGGTCGCCTCAGATAATATATATAAATTCTCTTCGAAATCCTTGGTGAGACCAGTCGTGCCAATCGATTTCTCAGCGTCGGTGGCGAGATAGCCGCAAGTCTGACAATTGGATGTCGATTTGGCTAAAATGAAAGGAAGCAGCTGAAATTGGTTCACTATTTTTCAAACCGGGGTTGATGATATCAACCGGTTTTGATCCTGAGCAGGATATCCTGATCGTAATTTCCAAAGCCCTTGCCGAAAATGTTGATGCCGCCGGGGCGTTGGGCGTCGTCCTTAACGCCGATACGAATACGGATTGAATGATGGCTCTTCAGATCGAGTGCAACAAGGCCGGTTTCGGAAATCCTGACGCCGTCGACATAGGTGCCGTCAGTGGCAATTCGCCAGTTCTTCAGCTTGCCGTATTGCGAGCCCTTGAGCTTCCACCAAGAAGGCGTGAAGACGCCGCGCTTGTCGCCGAAGTCGCCCGGCGACGTCCAGGTGCCGACATCGACGCCATTGATCGTCAGCGTGATGTCCGAGGGCCAGTCGGCGCTGGTGCCCGGAACCTCCGAGGACAGCTCAATCGCCACTTCGAGTTCGGTGATCTCGGCATTGGCGAGCTTGGCATTGTTAGGGAACTGGTATTCGACAAAGCCGCGCGTGAACCACAGCAGCCCGGCCTTCATGCGGGCTGGATCGAGGAAAGTGTTCGGCACATCGAGCAGGCCGATGATGCCGTCCGGCGAACAAAGGCCGCAGGGCGCGGTAACCTTGAAACCGGTGTAGAGCCCGATCGGCATCGACACTTCCATCGCGTCGTTTTTGACCGCACGATATTCGCCCTTGAACACGACGAGCACTTCTTCGGCCGTCGGGTAACAGATTTTCTGATTGCCTTTCTTCGCTTTCCGGTTCTCGGTGCGGATCAGCCCCGCATCCTCTAGCACCTGGATATTGGTCGAGACGGTCGATTGCGGCAGCGACAGCACGGCGGCGATTTCGTTGACATTCATCGGCCCCTTCTCATGCAGCAGTTTCAGCATCGAGATACGCGCCGAGGAGGCAAGCCCCTTGAGCACGGCAATGCCTTCCTCAGGTTCGATCACCAGAAAATTGCGACTCATGAATTTGCCAGTCTATGCTCGTGGAAGAAGTTATCGCCTCGCTAAATTCGTGTTCTGTAAGCTTGCGTTGGTGGGCGGGACCGTTGCAACGGCGTTGAACGAAACGCCGAGCCGGCAATTTGGTTACATGAAAGGGGCTACACCTTCGGTACGCGTTTGAAGCCACGCCGCAACAAGGATGTTTGGCGACAGGTCTAAAATTCCTTCGCCGCGCAGGTCGGCAAGGCACGCCTCGATTGCAGCAAGCCGCGAGTCGCACCGGGGCTTCGGCCAATCCTTCAGCAAAACTTCGGCCGCGTCGGATACCACGAAAGCGGTCCCTAGAGCTGCGGGCCTGGCGAACTGATCGCATTGCTGTTCCGTCCGTTTCCTTTAGGTTCTGGAACACGAGGTCACAATCAAGGTTCGGCGGCCGCAGCAATGTTTCCCTCCCATGCATGCTGCAGATCGGTGCGCTCCGATCGACCCTCGCCCCCCTCGGGAAGCCGCGGGTCTTCGCGGGGACAACTCTTGTGGCGCAGATCACGACACGCGCGGTGCGCCCCTTTCGATGCAAAACGCAGGTCACGCGGAGACGCATCGGCCGGCAAGTCGCGCCTGTAGGAGCACAACGGCCAGCAGAAAAAAACCGCGGATGACGCTCTGCCAATAGGCTGAGAGGGAAATCCAGCCCAGGCCGTTCTCGAAGTTCAGCACATTGAACAGGATGCCGAGCAGCAGCACCCCGGCTAACGTCAGAACCGGTCGGCCGCTCTCGTCCCGGACTTCCAGAATATTTGTCCGGTCTAGACCTTTCAGTGCCTCCTTTCCCAGGCCTATCAACCCCTGGACAGCGGCTTGGCGCGCCCCGTCAATCCCTTCGTAATCCAGCCCTAGAGAAGATGCTCGTGATCGCCGCTGTCAAAGAAAAGTCGGCTTTGCATTTTCAAAGCCGAACCAGGGAGCGCTCATTGTCCCGGGAGAAGCACAGCAGCCGTGAATTACCGGCCCAGCGGCTGCCTAGACAAAGAAACGAGCTCTGCTTCATCGACGATGCCGGCCATGTAGTTGGCTATGATACGCGAGGCTCTCGCTTCCCGTCGGTCTTCCGGCTCACCATCGACCTTCAACTGTTCGAATACGCGGCTAAGCAATGCCAGCTCTAAGGGGCTGAAATTGCCTGCGCTCTTAGCCTTCCCGACAATTGGCATAATTCAATCTCACCTGCCGCGGTACAATCCGCACCAACACCCTTCAGGATTGGCCAAGTATAACCGTCGATTTCAATGTCCTGGCAAGACGGCAGCGGGTGGGCTGGGAGCGGGTGGGCAGACCGGCCGTGAGGACGCGTCACACCCGATGAGCGCCGGACGCGCTCGTCGCTAGCCGGCCTGAATTGGTTTGCCCTTGTTTCTCGGGGGCAGCTTGGTTTCCGCGTCCGCAGGAATCGGCTTCGATGGCGATGTTTCAGCACTCAGTCGCTGCTCGCGCAATCGCGCAGTTTTCGCCTGGCGTGCAAGACGCTCGGAGTCGGTCAATGTGCGAGCTGCGATTGTGGAGCGCTCATATCTTTCCTTGTCGATCCGTCGGGTGCCCACGCTTTGCCCTGCCGCTTTTGCTTACCTCGATGGCCCGCGCCTCTCGAAAACGCGGGCCGATCGGGCCTCCGATCTGCCAGCACGTGAGGGAGCACCGCTGCCGGCACCGAACCACCATTGTGGCATTGTGTTCCTCTGCCTCCAAGAAAAAACCGGTAGATGCGAAAGCTGAACGTGAGAGCCCGGTAGCGGCGTCGAGCGGGGGCCTACGCGGGCCAGTCAGGAGCTAGGGACCTGCATATCGCGCCGGCGCCATCGGTTCGGGCCGACCACAATTCGCCTGGCTCATCCACATTCCTTAACGGCGGCCGGAACAATGCGTCCGACTTAAGTTCGGCTGCAGTCACGGTATTAGACCGACAAGAAACTGCGTTCCCGGGCAGGGTGGAGACGCCGAATCCGATCCTTGCCCGCGCGCTGCAGGCCATAAGTGGCGTCGAAGGCGAATGTCAGGAAAAAATGCACTATTTTCTGACACATGAAGACCATCGTTTCATCAGTCCCGGACCGGATTTTGAGGCGCGCCCGGAGCAGCGGACGCGGAGCGTTTCACGCCCAGCGATTTTCTTGACCTGGCGGGACGGTCCGCGATCGATCAGGCGCGCTCGCGCCTCGCCAAGAGCGATAGGTTGCGGCGTCTCGCGCGCGGACTTTACGATTTCCCGAAACTGCAACCAAAGCTTGGGCCCCTTTTCCCAGCGCCCGATGACGTTGCCCAGGCATTGGCCAGGGAGACGGGCTCTCATGTGCAGGTCGCCGGCCCTCGCGCGGCCAATGCGCTCGGTCTGACCAGCCAAGTTCCCGCCCGAGCCTCATATCTCACGGATGGTCCATCCCGTCGCGTGGTGCTCGGAAAACGTATCATCGACCTCCGCCATGCGTCGCCCAAACACCTCATAGCGCCGGGGAGTGCTGTGGGGACTGTCGTTCAGGCGTTGCGCCATCTCGGGCCCTCGCGGGCCGCCGATGTCGTTCAGATCGCGTCGCGCCAACTGTCGCTGAGCGACAAGAAGAGGCTCGTTTCGACCGCCGTACAGGGACCGGCCTGGATGCGTCCGATACTACGCGCAAGTGCCGACACATCATGGGGCGCGTAACGGGGCTTGTTTCAAATCAGGATAGATCGGCCTCTGTTGGACTGTTCCTGGAGGATGAGCAGGGCTGGCAGGATGACTGCCAGTGCCGGTGACGTTATCCCTTGATCGCGGGGCCGATGATCGAATGAACGAAAACGGCGGTGCAGAAAGATTAAGATCACCAGTTGCGGGAGCAGGGCAAGCGACGCGCCGGCCATCACCAGTCCGGTGTTGAGGGCACGTATGTTTCCGCATCAGAAGCCGACGCCTACGATCTTTACGCCGATACGATCGGCGAGCTCGAGCAAATCGGAATAGACCTCGGGATCCCCTGTCAAGTCGAGTGACGCGCCTGACTGTACCAACATCTTTGCCGGAATTCGATCGCCAAATAGCGTCACGGCGAGAGCCCGGTCGTCCTGCCGAGAAATCCAGCAAAGCCCTTGGATATCCGGGCACTGGGCGTGAATAGCTTCGGCCCATATGCGTGTTGCGGGATAGAGGTCCTTCTCGGTGTCTATGATCTGGCTGCGTTTGATGCCGAGTTTTCTAAGCGCCGTGACGCTCAGATCAGCCAGCACCAGATCGCGCCGTGGCGACACTTGCGAATAGACTTGACCCGCCAGTTTCACCTTGTCGTAGGTCTTCAGGCCTGCTGCGAATGGCACATCATGAAAGACAGTTTCCATCGCCGCACAGTCAAAGGTCGTGCCACCGTACAGAGTTGGGATACTTGCCCCATTTGCATTCTTGATCGGGCTGAAGCGGGCGTTGCCTTTGAAGCCTGGATTGAACTGCGCGCCGGCATAGAGATTCAAATGAATGCGATGGATGACTTGGTCCACCAGCCAGGTCGTTCGAGTAATGGTGCCCTGTAAATCGTTCGATGGAACGGGAACTTGAGTCGTCGGTTCCCGTCCTATCTTTGATTTAGCCATGGGGTGCGCCTACCAGCTCATCCTCGGCGGCTGCAAGAACACGCTCGGGGTCTGAGGCGAGCACATCTTGCGGACGTTTGCCTCCAAGAAAGCTATTGACCGATGCAAACCAATAGGCGAGCCCCCAGTCATCCTTTTTCCTGTGCAATACACTCAGAACCTTAGCGAGCGTTTTGACAGGCCGATATCCAGCGGCAGAATCCAGAGCATAGCCAGGAAAATAGTCTACGCCCCGGTGCCGAACTGCGAAGATCCGGCCTTCTTTTTTCCACTTGTTTGGCTGCGCACTTGGGTTGCTTGTGCTGAACCCTGCCATTGTCGCGATTTGGGGAGCGGTCAGCCAATCGCCGCTTTCCAGCACTGCCCCTCTCGCCTCGGCCGTCATCCGCGCTTCTATAAGCATATGCTGCGGGGGCGGTACGTGAGGGACCAGGGCCTCGATTATTGAGCTTATGGCCTCGCGTTGGTGACTCATCAGGATCGTACGAACCAGAGGCGCAATGCTGACGAGCGTGGCCGCGAGGCTGCGCACAGCGGGTTCACTCCCATGCTCGAACGTTAGTGCTATGACCTGCTCCGCACTTAGCCGATCAAGTTGGTCACCAACCTGCTTCGGCGTTCCGGTGATAGCGCCAAATCCCGACAGTTCAATGGTCTCATTGGTAGGTGCCATGATATCCCGCTCCCTGGGTGATGAGCACAGTTACATATATAGCACCATAACCAGTATCATCAAGACCCCTTCTGAGGCCCTGGCTGCAGCTAAGGCGGTGGGGGTATTCGCGTCCAGGCTCGCTGATGAACTGATAGCTTTCAGAACGCGGCTATCTGCTTAGCTCCGTTCTGCGCACCAGCGCGTCCCGATGACAGCCAGGCGAATGCCGGCCGTGCCGCCGACGCTACCCCTTGACCGCCGAGCCGACGATCGAATCCACCAAGAAGCGCTGCAGGAGGACGAAGAGCACCAATGGCGGCAGCACGGCAAGTGTGGCGCCGGCCATCACCAGTCCGGTGTTGAGAGCACCTCGGTTGTAGCTGAGCAGGCGGCTCAGGCTGATAACGATCGGATAGTCCTCTGCAGTGCCCTGCAAAACTGTCAGCGGCCACAGATAGCTGTTCCAGTGGTAGACGAAGGCAAACAGCGCATGAGCTGATTGCCCGTACAGCCGAGGCGCTCTCGAAACGCGGCATCGAGCTGCCGGTTTTCGCCTCGCCGACAATTGCCGGCGTCACACTGCACGACACCGACGTCATCTATGGCGTTTATCGCGAGAAAATGCTGGAGGCGCAGAAGAAGCATCTGCCGACCTTCCAGGCGACCATGCGCGGCGAATGACAACCCGGGGAGGCCACGCAAGTTGCGAGGCCTCCCGAAGCGGGTAGTCAGGTCGCGATGCAGGCCGGCACCCCTGCGATCCGCTGGATCCGGTCACCGTGTGCTTCGGGTGCGAGGTGAAAGATCAGGGGGAGCCATTTCCACGGACAGCGGCGAACCAGCCACAATGGCAGGGATCCGAGATTGCTCGCCATCTTGGATCCCTTCTTCGCGGCTCATACGTTGGTGAGCGGCTTGCATCTCCGGAACGGTGAAAACCGGCACCTCGCCCTTGAAACCTTGGAGCTCAAAGGCGCCCGCCTGGACGACCGGCATCGATGCTCCTGCCGCAAAACCGGGACCAAGCACCAGGGGGATGCCCAGCTTCTTGGTCGTCGACTCGAGCCGTGCCGTGCGGTTCACCGGCGAACCGATCGCGGTGTAATCGAAGCGCCGTTCGGAGCCGAAATTGCCTACCGAGCAGATGCCGGTCTCGATGGCGACGCCGATTTCGATGGAGGGGTGGCCGTCCGCGGTGAAGGCGGCGTCTTCGCGCTTCACCCGCTCGATCAGGGCAAGGCCCGCGTCGAGCGCGCGCTCGCGATGATCCGGCTGATCAAGCGGCGCGTTCCAGAAGGCTAGCACCGCATCGCCCATGAACTTGTCGATGGTGCCGTCGCGCTTGAGGATCTCATCGGTCGCAATGCCGAGGAAATGGTTGACCACCGTTGCGATCTCTTGGGTATCGAGCTGTTCGCTCATCGTCGTGAAGCCGCGTATATCGCTGAGCAGGATTGTGATCTCGCGCTTCTCACCGGACAGGATTGCTTCGGTGTCCGAGCTTGCGAGGCGCTGCACCACGGAGGGCGACAGATATTGGGAGAACTGCCGTGCCAGGGTGGACCGGCGCTGCTCGCTGCGCCTGTAGAGGACATAGCCTTCGAAGCCGGCTACCAGGATCGTCGCAAGCGCCGGCTGCAGCGGGTCATAGAGTGCGCCCTGCAGGCTGTATTCGAGAGCGCCGAACACGAAGGGCGTGACGGCCAGCAGCGCCAGAGCCAGGGCACCAAGCACGACACGCCCGGCGAGCACTCCGGAAAGCCCGATGAAAACGACGGCACCGAGGACAAACCAGAGCCGCTCAAGCGTACGTGCGTGCGTTGGCTCTGCAAGATAGCGCCCGGCAAGCATCTGGCCGATTGCATCGGCGTGGATGTCCGCCCCCGGTCGCGCTGGACGCGTCGGGGTGGGCAGGTACTGCGTCAGTCCCACGGCCGACAGATCGACGATGGCGATGGCGTCCCGCAGCCGCGGATCGCCATGGCCCGAAAGGATAGTGCTGGCAGATATACGCGGCGTATCGGTGCTGGTTTCCCAGAGGCGGATGCTCCCCTCCGGCTCGAGCGGCACAATGGCGCCGGCCATCCTGAGTGCGTCAAACCCGGCGGCATTCATCCGGGCTATGTAGCCGTCCTGTCCGGCATAAAGGCGCAGGAGCTCGAGTGCGAAGGACGGCCACAGCTGCACGCCTTGAGCGGTGTTGCGAAGCCACAGCAGCGGCACATGGCGCAGTTCGCCGTCGGGATCGGGCAAGGTGCGAATTACGCCGAGGCCTGCGGCAGCGTTCGAGAATTCCGCAAGTGAGCCGGTCAGGCCGGTGAAGCCGGGAAGTGTGTCGGGTACTTGCCCGACGATCGACCAGCCGGCTTTGGGCTCTGCTTCTGAAACCGTCGCCTCGTTGCCCAGGCTGACGGCAAGTGCCGTTCGATTTTTCGCCAGTGCCGTTGCCAGGCGCTTGTCTCCGGCGATGCCCTCAGGCGAGGTGTCGGCCTCGGGCAGCACCAGCGCAAGCCCGATCACCGCGGCACCGGATTCGGTGATACCACCGACCAGATCGGCCAGTAGGCCACGGTTCCAAGGCCATCGCCCATGTGCCTTGAGGCTGGCATCGTCTATCGAGACGATCACGACGGGATTGCTCGTGGCCTGGCGCGGGGCGAGAAACTGGTAGAAGTCGTAGGTACGCTCACGCAGGCGCGACAGCGGCCCGTCGAAAGCCAAATGGCAGGCGAGCAGCAGGAGCACGACCACAAGACCGGATATTTTGCGTCTGGCAGCTTGCCGCCAATCGAACAATGGGCTCATGCCGGTCGGGCGGGTCTACCAGTTGTCTGGATAGCAGCCACCCTCACCCTCACCCTCACACTTATCCACCCCGCCGCCGACAGGTGGCGTTGGACTGTCGGGGAACTCCATGACCACTCCTGGCAATGCGCCATCGCTGGACTCGCAGACTTTGAGCGAGCCGCCGAGTGCCGACGCACAAATCGCGCTTACGTCCAATCCCGGACCCGGTGCGCCTGGCAGGCCGGTGCCAGCTATCCGGGCGATGCTGTCCAATATCGGGAAGGTGTCGATTCCGCCGTAGCCGGTCAGCAGCTTGCCATCTTCCGATGTGCAGGCGTAGCCCGGGTTTGTGATGACCAGCCTGTGGCCATTCATCGTGCAGGTCATGCGGCCAGCGCGCAGTATGCCGACGGTCTGGCCGGCTGCCACCAGAACTTCGATGATGCCGCCTCTGGCCCCGAGCACCATATGCGGCGTCGCAACCTGCATGACGCCGCCTTTCGAAACCTGGCCGCCATAGAAACGGGCCAGGCCGCTGTTCATCCCGATGTCGATCTTTCCCGATCCGGCGCCTGGATTATAGACGAATTCATCGATCGTCAGGCTGGTGTTCGGACCAATCTTGGCGCTCGATTCATCCCGGAACACCAGCATTCCAAGACCAGTGGGATTGCTGCGCAGCTGATCGCCGAGTTCGACGCCTGAGCCGACGTTCATTGTCGCGCCGTTGTTGCGGACGATGTTGGTCTGGTAGGCCGTCATCGACCCGACCGTTTCAGCGGCGGAAGGTGCCGCAAAGGCAAGGCAGGCGACAAAAATGGCGATCTGACGGTACGGGGTCCTCATCGCGGCCTCTTTCAATTGAGCGTCAACGTGTAGCTCATGAGCATTTCGAACGATTTTCGGTCGCGGCTGGCGATGTCGAAGTTGGTTTCGCGATAGGCGAGATCGACGCTGATCTTCTGCGCCTCGGTGAGCTGGAAATCGCTTTCGGAGGCAATGCGCCAGAAGTCGCTCTTGATGTTTGTGCCGATGCCGACGGACAGATCGGGAGTGTCGCTGTGGCCGGCCGAGAAGGCGACCTGGTGCGACCATGCGAAAAGATCCGGTACGTTCATCAACAGGCCGCCATAGCGGACCTCGCCCATGTAGCTGCGGCCGATTTCGCCAGCTCCGGAGGCGAAGTCATTCAAGCCGACAAAGCGCAGTCCGAGCGCCTGGCCATTGCGGAAGCGGTAGCTGCCGCCTGCCTCATAGAAAACCCTGCTATCGGCGAAAATGCCTTGCGAGGGGCTTAGATCGATGTAGCCGCCACCGGCGAAAAGCGTCGTCTCGACCGTCGGGCGCACGAGGAAGCGTCCACTGAGGCCGATGCCGGTTTCGTGGATATCGCTGTCGAAACGATCTGTAACGGTAAACGCGGAAAGCAGCAGGCGCAGCGAATCGATCCCACTGTTGGGCAGCCCCTTGTCCCAGGTAATCGCGGCGTTGCCGTGGATAAAAGTCTTCTCGCTACCCGGAACCGACAGGTCTTCCGTGAAAAAACGCTGTGTCGCCGTCAACGACCCCGAAAGGACGAGAGCGTCGGCACTTGGCGTGCCGAGGTCCCACCGGACAAAGCCTTCCGCCCGCCCATAGGGCGACACAAAGCTGTCGTCGTCCTGCGCCCCGCCCGGCTCAAAATCGGTAAATGCGCTGAACACGCCGCCGGTCAGGGCGAGTTCCCAGGTGACGCCACGCAACGCGCGCTCGATGCGGGCGAGCAGGCGAACAGCTTCCTGCTGCTCACTTGCGGTCAGGCCGCCGACTTCGATGCCGTACTGCACCTGCCGCCGGGCCAATTCATAGGAGCCGACATGATAATACAACCGGCTGGCCGCAAGCCGGGCGCGCGCATCGCGGGGATATTTGATCAGATATTGCTCGATCGAGGAGATCGCCTGATCGTATTGTCCCGCGTTGACGGCAACTGTGACGAATTGGGCGAGCGTTCCATTGTCGGTCGGATTGGCAATACGGGCCGAAAATGCATCGTCATAGGCCGGAAAGAGACCCTGCGCGCCGGCCGGCAATACGCCGGTACAAAGCAGCGCTGCGGCGAAGCCGAAGATCGTTGAAAACGAGGATTGCATGCCGAGAACCCACCCCAAGCCCGACTAGTGTAAAGGAGTTAGCACGCTTTGACGAAAAAAGGCGACTGAACTGTCACCAAGCCATCCGAGTCTTAGCAGCTGTTGCAGCTGCGCAACAAGCTATCGGGGCAATGCGTATTTCGGCTACGCTGGTCGGTAAAACATCTTCTCAGCGTTATTGTATATAATTGAAGTATTCTTCACCAGCGGCAACTAACTCAAATCATCACCAGTCGTGGATCGCACAGCCGACAAGATTAATATTGTTTGCGCGATTCTGCGCGTATCTGGTCACAGAATGAGCGATCAAGGTCACCCACGGCTCATCCAAAGGTCTTCCGTGGCACCGCGCAAGCGATCGGAGAGCTGCCGCCAGGTGCTTCTGACGACGCGTACGCGATGCGGCACGGCTCTTGCCATTTCGTTGAACGCGACGTGCTCAGCCTATAGGAACCCATCTCCCCGGGGACGCGTCGGCGGACGCGCCTTGCTACAGCACGAGCATGGTGGCCAGCCCCAGCATCAGGCCCATGCCTACAATATCGGTCACGGTGGTGAGGAAGATCGCCGAAGCGACCGCCGGATCGGCGCCGACCCGGCGCAGGCCCAGCGGGATCAGCACGCCGGAGATTCCGGACATGAGGCAGGATCCGGACATGGCGAGCAGGATCACAAGTGCCAGCATGGGCGCCTGGGGTGCCGACTCCGGCTGCCGCGAGGCGTAGAACCACATCGCCGCAGCCGCAACAAGGCCGACGAGCACGCCGTTGGCGATCCCGAGCGCGCCCTCCCGCATCACCAGGTGCAGCTTCGGTCGTTTGTCCACATCCCCCAGGGCAAGGCCACGCAGCGTCATAGCCAGTGCCTGGCAGCCGGTGTTTCCGCTCTGCCCGGCCAAGACCGGGAGGAACGCCGCCAAGGCGACGATCTTCTCGATCGTGCCTGTGAATGAACTGACCACGAAAGCGGCCATGAAGGCCGTTAGCAGGTTGAGCTGCAGCCACGGATGACGCTTCAAGAAGGCTGAAAACAGCGGCGTAAAAGCACGCTCCTCCTTCTGCACACCCACCATCTGGCCAGGCTGGGCAGAAATCTCGATGATTTGCTGCTCGAACAAGCGCCAGCCGCGAACCTGCCCGAGCAGCCGGTTCTCCGCGTCCACCACGGGATAGACAGGGTAGTGACGGCGTACCGCCGCCTTGCAGGCGTCGCTCAAGGACAGACCGACGTTAAGGGCGAACGGCTTTGGCAGCATGATCTGATCCACCGTCGCGTCCGGTTCGCTCAGCATCAGATCGCGCAGGACCACCAGGCCAACCAATTTGACGCCCACGTCCGTGACGTAGAGGTAGGTGAGCTCGGTCGGCACCTGGGCGCGTCTGACGGCCTCCACTGCGGCGGCTACCGTCGTCCCCACAGGAACGCTGGCGGGAATCGGGTCCATCAGCTCGACGAGCGAATCGGGGATCACGAAATCCTTGCTATCGCTATGAGGCTCGACAGGTCTCATATGCGGTGGCAAATGCTCCGCCACCTTGCGGGCGTGCCCATCCGGCAACAACTTTAGTGCGTCCCGGATGAACTCGGGAGACTCTCGGCCAAGCAATTCAGCCGCGTCATCAGGTGCTCGAGCACGCAGCGTGCGCACCAACTTCTGAACCTCGTTCTCTTCTTTCATCTGCCGCCCGCCCCAATTGAAAGTGACATAATATGTTAAGTATCGGATCGCACCAGTGCGGAAATACAACAGCTTCCTCCGGCCCCAGCAGTCCGCTTTATGGTTCTCGAAGTTATTGCGGCCCATTATGAGTTGATGTACGCCGACTGACAGCAGCGGTGACCCCGCAGACGCCATCTCACCTGGGGTGATCCGGACCGGCCCGGAATTCCCGCCGAAACTCCTACGGGCCGTCCTCGGAGATGCATATGAGCAACATCATCGCAGCAGGCTTCAATTCAATCTCTGCCAATGGCGGGTTGGAGAGCCTTGCAGCGGACTTTCGCAGCTTTGCCGATATAGGCGTCGAAGCCGTCGAACTGGGACTGACCACCCTCGACCTCGTAGCGGGTGGCCGTGTCATTCCCGAGAGAGCCGAGAGGCTTGTCGCACTGACCAGGCAATTCGATTTCTTCACGGCGTCGTCTCATCGAACCTCATGGACCCTGCGGTCTGCCGCTATCAGATTGATGCCGCCAAGGCCCTGGTCGAACTCTGCGATCGGATCGATGCGCGCGTCCTTGTCCAGCATAGTGGCCATTTTCGCGCCGACCAGGTCCTCGAACGAGCCGGTCCCGAGGAACGCGAGCGAGAAGCGTTGTTTGAACTCGCCGAGTTCTGCAAGCCACATGGTGTGCGCATGGCCTTCGAGAACCTCTTCGCCATGGAGCCGGGTCAGTGCCGGCAGAGCCCGGCTGAGGTGGCGCAGACAGTGAAGGCGGTCGGCCATCCCAACCTGGTGGCGCTCATCGATTTCAGCCACGCCTATATTGAATCCACCCATCGCGGCCTGAACTTCCGCGAGCAGCTGCGGGTCATGGCGCCGGTGGCGGGGCACCTGCATGTCCATGACTCTTTCGGGCGCCCGCAGGGCTTCCACAGAACCTACCTCCCGCAGGAGGATGCAGCGCTGGGTATAGGCGACCTGCACATGCCGCTCGGCTGGCGCGATATCGAATGGGATGACATCTTCAGCGAGTTGATCTTCTTGCCGGGGACCGTCCTCATCATGGAAATCGGACCCCGCTATCGCAACGAGCAACCCGATTGCCTGGCACGGGCAAAAAACCTCATCGCCTTGAGCAATCGCGCTGAGCGCAGAGCGGCGGAGTAAAGGCCGAGACTCCGCCCCCGTGGTGCTGCCAATGTCGGCCAGAGCTGCCGAACCCGTTGGCAGCGAGCCGTTCCGCATTGGCAAAGATCGTCTTGTCGATCCTGTTTTCAATGAGATTGTAAGAAGAAAGTGCGCCTGCCGGTCTACGATACAGTCGCGGGATGCTCCCGCATTTCGGGTTTACTCGCTGCCGTCAGGTCATTTGCTTTCCAGACGGCGTACCAGTCGTACGCCAGGTCCGCCGCTGTTTTCTGGGATGAATTCGATACCGGCAACCTCCAACGCTTGGCGAATCGCTGCCATATTGTTCGGATGCGGAACCCGGGCGCCTCGCTCGAAATCGACCACCGTAGGCCGTGATACCTTAGCGGCGTCCGCCAGCTCGCGTTGACTTATTCCCAACATCGCGCGAGCGCCCCGACACTGCGCGGCAGAAATTTTACTATAAGTCAAACGTTTATCTCTTGGGTTGACTTTTCACCGGTAGCTTGTCAAATTGTCCCGGTTATACGTGCGGCAAGTTCGCGGCCGAACAGGATGTTTGCACCATCCCGCCCGGCCTGACCGCAACCCAAGCTGATTGGAGCTCGGATCATGGCTGATTCCGACAATACCACGACTCTACCTTTCGTCACTCGCAGGCAAGTGCTTGCGAGAACAGCGGTGGTCACCACCGCATGGACGCTTGATGGCAACGTGTTCGCTGGCGACGCCGGAAGAACGAACGTACCTTCCGACCCAGCGCTGGCGCTTCGGCGGCAATGGGAGAGAGTCCACAAACAGACCGAGCGGCTTTGCCGCAGGCAGCAGCGCCTGGAGACAAGGCTTGTCGAGAGCGTCGGCTTTCCTTGTGTGACCGTCCGCCTGGCCGAGGGTGAGCAGGTGACGGTCCATTCGATCGAGATGCTCAATGAACTGCTCGGCAAAGCGCCGGACATGGCGGCTCTCCGCGATAAGGCCGAAGCTGATTTCGCGGCGCATCAGGCACGCTGGGATGCGGCTGCGGAGGAAACCGGCTACACCGCCGCTTTCAGGGCCGAGCGCGAGGCTAGCGAGAAAATGCAAGATCTGCTGCACGCGTTCTCAGCGACTCCCGCCACCACTGTCGCCGGTGTGGCAGGCAAGCTCGATGCCGTGTTGCGCGAGGGCGAGGCGTGGGAGGAATGCTCCGAATTTCCTTGGCCGCAAATCCGCTCGGCGCTCAATGATCTGGTGCGCATCGCCGAAGGCTTTGGTGCTGAACGGGTGCGGCGCCGAAGGATTCGTCATGACCAAGCTGAAACTCTCCGCCATTCCCGATAGCCGTCCGGTCAAGATCACGGTCGAACTGATCGGCATCGTTCATCGCGATCTTGTCGCCTATGCTGAATTGCTCGGCCGCGAGACCGGACAGATGTCGCCGATCCGGCAAAGTTGATAGCGCCGATGCTGACCCGGTTCATGACAAGACAGAGCGTTTGCCAGAACCCGGCGAAGCCTGAAGCCGGGATGAGAGTTCCGGGTTTATGCCGGTCGGACGGCCGTCAGGAAGAATACCGATCACGCAGGAACTCGAGAACATCGGCAGGGCAGGATTGGCGTTGTCCGGGCGCCAACGGGCAAAATTGCAGATCTGGATTGGCTTGCCCCCGATTCGCAGCTTACGGCAGACGGCACCTTCAGGAACACTGTTGGCATCTCCGTCGTGGATCAGAGTGACTCCCAGACCGTTTCCGACAAGGCGCAGCAGGATACCCGCACTGACGTGATGTTCAACGACCGCGGGAAGCTGTACACTGTTTCCAACAGCGTCGGCGAGCAGAAATGCTTCGCCCCTGCTCACCAGCAGCGTCTCCTGGCCAAGGTCCGACCACTCGATCACGGCGCGGCTTGCGAGAGAACGATTTGAAGCAACAACGACGGCCAGAGTATCCCTCCACAACATTAGTTCGAATGGGCCGCCATTGGAGCGCGAGGAGGAGGTCATGGTGACGTCGACCTCGGTGCCGCCCAGAGCAGCCCGGGGCTCGGGGTGAGACACCTCTATCAAGCTGACGCTCACATTTGGATGACATTTCCCGAACTCGATAATCGCATCCAATGCTCGCCCCGCGAGGATCATCCCGTTGGAGCCGATGGAAAGCCTTTGTTGTTCATCTTTGATGCCGGTCCTGGCCAGGGTGAGAGTATTGTCCAGTTCGAGCAGCACGGAACGCAGACGATCCAGGAAACGCTCGCCGGCTGGGGTTGGGCCAACGCCGCGAGCATGGCGATGAAATATCCTCGTTCCCATCGCGTATTCGAGATCGCGTATGCGCCGGCTGAGCGCAGTGTGATCGATCCCGGCGCGCCGCGCCGCGCGCAGAAAGCTGCCCTCCTCTGCGACCACAAGCGCATAATTGAGTGTCGTGAGTTGAATGGAGCTCCGCATCTCTGCTCAAGGTCAAGGGAACGACAAAATCGCGGACGTTTGAGCGCTTTTGGCCGCGGCGGGCTATCACCAAATCTCAGTATTGACACTGAATGAGACCATCCAGGCCTCTTTTAAACAGGATCACGACGACAAGGCCGATCGGGCGAACCTTATGGAGGGCACGTCGCGCTAGCTCCAGGGAGAGCGCCACCCGGACTGGTTACATCGCTTGGAAAATCCGGTGCTTGAACAAAGATTGAGCGGCGGACCGGCTTGAGCTGAAGGTCCGCCGCTCCAGCTCTTTCAGGTCACGAAGAAGGAGCCTGGCCTAATCGAGAGACCTGAAAAGCGTGGCGAACTGCATTTGAGCTGCGCCGCCGATCCCGTCGCTGTCGAAAGAGAGCGCTCCGGTTGAGTGTTGTAGATAATATGGTCGGAGCTATCATGCGCGGCCGTACGAGCAAAGAAAGCGTCGGATGAAAGGCCTCCCAGCTTAAGCCGGGGAGAGAGTCCACAAGCAGACCGAGCGCTTTGCCGCAGGCAGCAGCGCCTGGAGACAAGGCTTGTCGAGAGCGTCGGCTTTCCTTGTGTGACCCTCCGCGTGCCCAAAGGTGAGGAACTGACGGTCCACTCGATCGAGGGGCTCAATTGAAGTGCTCGGCAACGGCCCGGAATACCGCCGCTCTCCGAGAGAAGGCCGAAACTGAGTTCGCAGTGCATCAAGTACGCTGGGATGCAGCGGCCGAGGAGACAGGTTACACCGCTGCGCTCAGGGCCGAACGCGAGGCTTGCGACCGGGCGAAGGATCTTCTGGGAGCCTTCTCAACCACCCACGCTACGACTCTTGCCGGTGTGGCGGGCAAGCTCGATGCCGTGTTGCGGGAGGGCGAAGCCTGGGAGGAATGCTCCGAGTTTCCATGGCCGCAACTCCGCTCAGCGCTCTGCTCAGCGCTCTGCGATCTGGTGCGCATCGCGGAAAGCTTTGGTGCTGACCGGGTGCGGCGCCGAAGTGATCCGTTATGACTAAGCTGAAACTCTCCGCCATTCCCGATGACCGGCCGGTCAAGATCACGGTTGAACTACCCCGCCGTCTGGCGCGATCTTGTCGTCTATACTGAATCGCGCAGGCGCAAGACCGGGCACGCTGTCGCCGATCCGTGCCACGCACCGGATAGGAAGAATAAACGGTCAAGGCAACACGCTGGTCCAGTTCATGAAGGCGGAGCGGGAGGTAGCCGATATGCTGTCAATACCGTTAATTGACATAGGTGGCGAGAGCGGCATCGGCTATCTGACCTCGTTGCTTTACATGAGCGATGAGCTTCATCCGAATGCTGCCGGCAACCTGCGGCACGGAACTTTCGGTGCAGAGGAACTTCGTCGTCTGTCGCGCCGGGGCTTCTTCGGAGCCTAGACTGGAATGATTCTGTGTGGCAGATGTTCGCGAATGCGCGTCTTCTCCACCGTTCTAGCTCTTCGCCGCCACTTTTGGTCATGGATCGCCACTGGCGCCGCTAGGGAAAATGCCATCATCGGGCCGCGCACGAAGTTCGGCGCCGGGGCGGAAATCTTCAATATCCGCGGCGACCGGTCCCGCGTCTCGATCGGCGCGGACAGCCATTTGGATGGGCATTTGCAGGTCTTTGCCCACGAGGGTCGGATCAAAATCGATGATTGGTTCTATCTTGGCCCAGGCTCGACGATTTGGTCGTCGGACCCGGTGGGGATCAAGATCGGCAAGCGAGTGCACGTCTCATGGGGCGTGGCGATCCACGACACCAATTCGCATCCGATGGACCCGCAGAAGCGTTTTGCTCAGATGCAAGCCATCTTTCGTGAGGGGCATCCGCGTGTCGACCCAGGCATCCGTTCGGTGCCGATCACTATTGGAGATGACGTCTGGATCGGCAATAGCGCCATGGTCATGAAGGGTGTCACCATCGGCGATCGGGCGATTATCTCGGCCGGGTCGATTGTTCGACACGACGTCCCGGCCGATTCGTTGGTGCGGCCAGCCGACCTAGTGAAGTGATGCCTTTGGCTGCCGCTCATCAATGAGCGTCGTGCCATCGTATAGCGCTACATGCATGTGCGGCATTTTGCTGCAAATCTCTTTGAAATGCGCTCGCATCTCCGCCTCGTCATCGCTGGTGGCAATTGGCATCGAAAGCTGCCGCTGGGCATCAATCGCTTTGATCGTGAATTGCAGGGGTGGCCCAGTGTACATTTTTCTTCCCGGGGTCTCAGGGCACGTCGACAAACGTCATGTACTTGATCCGGTCCCACTGATCTTTCGCCGTAGTGCCGGACCATCGGTTGCGAAGAGCGCTCTCACGATAGGCTTGTGCTGGGTCCAACTCCGGTAATTCCGATCCGTTAGGCAAGAAGAACGCGTTCCCCCCGGCAGACGAGACGGCAACGAGCTTGTAGCCGTACTTCTTGCACAGATTGGTCAGGGCGGTGATCGATGCACCGTGATACCAGCCGCTGTCGTGCTTGGCCATGCGATCGAAAGCGTGATCATAGGGCACTGTGATGGGATTGAGACCAAAACTGGCGTTGTACTCCGTGACAATGACGGCCGGACCCACTGGCAGCAAGGCTTGCAGAAACCAGTAGTCGTTTCCATCGACATCGACGGAAAGCACTCCAAGCTGCGGAAAATGCGTGGCGAGACTTTTGATGTTGTCGAGATCAATGAAGCTCTGGCGCACTTCAATCCGCTTTGGAAGCAGCGAGCGCGCCAACCGCACGGTCGTTGCGTCGCCGTCGACGAGCAGCCCCCTGAATTCACTAAGCCCAATGCAGTTGTATTCCGTCGGATGGAAACCAAATTCCAAGAACGTTTTCGGGCTTTGGCCAACAATCTGCGACAGGATCACACTTTCGTCTGATTGCGGAGACCCGGCAAGGCGAGCCTTTGCGAGGTGAAAATAATATCGGAGCGGGCTTGAGCGAAGGAAAGCATGCATGCGCGATTGGACATTCATCAATGGATGACTCCTTGATCGCCCGTCCGCGGCCAATTATTTGCGACAAGCGGCGGCGGTTTGCAAGCTTGCGAGACGACCGCGTCCGCCAGTCTAGACGCCGTTTGAAAATCGCCGAAAGGCGTCAGCAGAATTGCTGTCGGGAGCCGCTCGAGGTTGCACCAACATGGCACGGCAATTCGACCAGAAATCCTGGGGGAGAGAGTGTTTCGGCTCGGGTTGATCGTCGAGGCCGAAGCGTCGGCCCAATTCCCGACGCTACCGTCCGCTGTCCTGCGGCTTCTGGTGCGGGTCCTGCGATTTCGACCACCAGACAAAATACAGCGAGCCCATCTTCATGACAGGCACGCGCCGGTCGCGTTCCCCGGGTTCGCAACTCACGATAGGTCTTCATCTTCAAGCAATTTCGGGGCCGATAGACGCGGCGCGGCGGAACGGAGCGAGATCACCGGAACCGGCTTCATTTGAAGAAATCTGCAATGCCGTTGATGGCCAGCACCGCATAGACGATCGGTCCGGCGACAAACGCACAATAGAGGCAGAGGATCGCCGCCAGCACCAGCAGCAGCGGCTTGTCGCGCCCGACCGCGCGGAGTTCGGACTTCACCGTCCAGCGCACCGCAGCCGTTTGTTCATCATCAGACATGTTCACCATCCCGCGCCCATTTCACACGGCGGGTGGAAAACATCAACCTGCCCCTAGCGTCGGCTATGGACATGAGGTTCAAGGGCGCCGCCAGGCGCCTGATGACATGCCAAGGCTCGGCGCCCGGATCGGCCTCGGCGAGGTGAACTGCGCAAACCAGGATGCGACCTATAATCGCTGGATCACGGCATGAGGGAGGGTTCGTATCAGATGGCAGTCAGCGCGGCCAGCAAGGAATTCATCGGTCGCCGTCCGGCATCCGCCGTAGTCATTGTAATCGTCCAGGATCATGAGCCCGCCTGGGCTCAACACCTCTAGGGTCTGCTCAAGACAGAATTTGACCGGATCGTGCCAATCGCAATCGAGATGGGCCAACGCTATTCTGGTTTCCGGATGAAAGTGCACCGTGTCTTCGAACAGGCCCTTATGAAGGACGATCTTTTCGCCATCGACCGGGACGCCAAAGCCCTTGAAGCTGGCACTCACCTTATCGAATAGGTCGCCTTGATACCCGTAATAGGTATCACCGCCAATGCCTTTGGATCGTCCCGACCGGATGGTCTCGTAACGGGCCTTGGATTTTTCGTCGTCCTGTTCAGTCGGGCTCGGAATCATGCCAAACACATCGTAGCCGTGGAAATGACGGCCTCCGTCGAGTTCGGACGCGATGAAGATTGCGGAGCCACCGAGTGCGATACCGTATTCGATGAAATCGCCGGGGACCTTTTCACGCCTCAGCCGCCTGATTGCATCGCGAAGGCTAATAAACTTTGCGTCCGAAAGATACGTCAGACGGGCGCGCTGCACCGAACGGGCGATGGCCGGCACTCTAAGCCTGTTCGCATTCTTAACGAGGTGTCGGGTGAGTCCTGATAACATCGTACGATGCTAAACAGCAGCCTCGGGATTCGCAAGCACCCCCGGAGAGGCAAAGTGGGCCGCAGAGGTTCGATCGGAGACGGCAGCCATCCGACACGATGTCGGCTCGGGCCGAGCCGGCCGCAACAATTGCTCCGCTGGTGAGCGTCCACGGATGTGCCGGGCTGGGCTGCAATTGGTCTTCTTGGCTGGGACCGTCCTTTTTATGGAAATCGGACCCCGCTACCGCAACGAGCAGCCCGACAGCCTGGCCCAGGCGAAGAACCTCATCGCCTTGAACAGCCTCGCTGAGCGCGGAGCAGCGGAGTAAGGGCCGGGATTAGCTCCTGTGGTCGCGATCAGGCACGCTGGGATGCGGCTGCCGCGAAGACCGGCTACACCGCCTCGCTCAGGGCCGAGCGCAAGGCTGGCGATCGGCGGAGAACCTGCTGCAAGCGATCTCAACAACACGCGCCATTACTCTCGCCGGTGTAGCGGGCAAACTCGATGCCGTGTTGCGCAAGGCCAAACCGGGAGGAATGCCCCGAGTTTCATTGGCCGCAGATCCGTTCGGCGCTCAGTGACTTGGTATGCATCACCTAGTTGATTGATTCCAACGTTTGGTGCCCACGTTTGACGGCGGCGATGATGTGGTTGGGATCGGCCCTCCAGAGAAAGGGTCGAGGCGCCTGATTATGTTCCTTGATGAAGCGGTTGATGGCGGCCTGGAGGTCGACGACGGAGTGGAAGACGCCGTGTTTCAGGCGACGGCGCGTCAGCTTGGCGAAGAAGCCTTCGACGGCGTTGAGCCAGGAGCAGGATGTCGGAACGAAGTGAAAGGTCCATCGCCGATGCCCTGGTCAGCCAGGCGCGGACCTTGGGCTGTTTGTGGGCGGCGTAATTGTCGAGGATGACGTGGACGGCCTTGTCGGGCGGGAGCTCGGCCTCGATGGCGTTGAGGAAGCGGATGAACTCCTGATGGCGGTGGCGCTGCATATTGCGGCCGATGACCGAGCCGTCGAGCACATTGAGTGCGGCAAACAGGGTGGTGGTGCCGTTGCGCCTATAGTCAATGCGTCATCGTACCGGCTCGTCCCGGTTTCAGCGGCAGCCCCGGCTGGGTTCGGTCGAGCGTCTGGATCTGGCTCTTCTCGTCAACCGACAGCACGATGGCATGGGCCGGCGGCGAGACGTAGAGCCCGACGACATCGTGCAGTTTCTCGGCGAAGGCCTTGTCGTTCGACAGTTTGAAGCTGCGCCAGCGGTGCGGCGCAAAGCGATGATCGTGCCAGATCTTCACGACCGACGACGCGGCGATACCCGCCGCCTTGGCCATGGCGCGGACGGTCCAGTGTCGCTTCCCGCTTCGGCGGCTCCAGCGTCAACGTCACGACCTTGTCGACCAGACGTTTGTCCAGCGGCGCGATCCCGGGGGCCCGGTCTTGTCGCGCAGGAGGCCTTCGAGGCCTCTGTCATGAAGCGCTCCTGCCACCGCCAGACGCAGGTCTTCGACTTTCCGGTCGCCGCCATGATCGCCACGGTTCCCAAGCCATCCCCGCTCAGGAGGATGATCTTCGCGCGCCAAACATGCTTCTGAGGCGAACTCCGCGCGGCGGTGATGGCCTCAAGCCGCTTCTTGTCAAAGGTTGTGACGTCGATCTTGATACCGTGCGCATTCACAAGCTTCGCACGACGAGCGCAAAGGGGAATCCAAAACCGAACTCCTCCGTATCGATCAATCCACTCTCATGATTGCTGACAATGGCCTTTGACATAAGCTGCAGCCCGCCGATCCGATCGGCGGTCGAGGCACTTGTACGGCGGATATGAGGTGCAAGAGGCGGGACTTGAACGTCGGTCAACAATCTCTCATCCGCGGGTCGAGCCGCATGACCTGGTTTCGTTTGGGGCTGCCTCTGTCTAGGTGGCGAGCGTCGAGGCTCATAGTGGGGACGAGGGCTCCCCGGCATTGTCCCGCCTCCAGCGCCGCATATCGCGCCGAGGCTGATGTTTGGGTTTTTGCGATCTCCTCTGCTGGCTGTCTGTCAAATAGTGGTCACGCCGCCTTTGGCGCGGATTGAACTGTGCAGGCGATCGACCAGATGAAGCCCACCATCTCGCGTGCGATGGCGACATTGACGACGTTCGCATTCTTGCCGCGCGCGCTCAGCCGACGATATCGGGTGCACAGTCGAACTTGCGCTTTCCACCCGATATCGCGAACGACTTTTGGCAGCGCCTCGATCCGGTCGACCTTGTGCCGGCTGATGCGCGCTCTCATCCGGTAAGCCCAGGCGGCTTCGACCAGCGCGCGCCGGGCATGAGTGTTGCCGGTCTTGGTGATGCCGCCGCGCCAGACGGTCTCGCCACTCGATTGTTCTCCGGGGACCAGGCCGAAATAGGCCATGAGCTGGCGGGGGGTTGAGAAGCGTGTGAAGTCACCGACCTCCGCGACCAGCACCACGGCATTGATCAGCGCGATGCCGCGCATCGCCTGCAAGGCGTCAACGACCGGGCGCTGGTTCCATTCCGGGAGCAGGCTGAGTATC
>NZ_JAMYSE010000045.1:0-55857 GCF_040321795.1 Mesorhizobium sp. M0244
TCAACGGCCATCCACAGAGCCAGATCGAGGAACTCATGCCCTGGCGATTCCGGAAAACATCAAGCCCAAACCCATAGGTGATCGGCGAGGCGCTTACGGCGGTACTGCCCCAAGCGGATGTTGTATCACTGTCTTGGTCTGTCGGATGACGAGATGAGGCCGGCGCCAGCTATAGGAACCTGCGAACTGCGATGCGAACATCCTGCTGCTGTCCAACCAGAAGATGTCCGCCAGTGTCGTAGACGACCAGTTTGGGCCTTGCACGGCCCTCCACTCCGGTAACAACAGGCAACCGCAATATGGAACGGTCGCCTGGCCCTCTGCATAGCCCTTCAGATGCGTCTTTGATCATTGCTTGAGGAACGCGCCCGTGTAGGTCTGGCCGGCAAGCGTAACGGTTCCGGCCAGGGCTCCGTCGGGCCGCATGACAAAACTGACGTCCGCGCCATTCGGTAGGCGCTCGAGCATCAACGTGCTCCCTACAATTCTTCCAGCGCCGGCGGCCTCTCCCGGATAGTTGTCGCCCAGATTTCCCCACGCATAGGTGACCGTCACCTTCCCATTGGAAGAAATCGTCTGAACAGCAAGTTTGGCGTCATACATCCCGTCCAATCGTCCGGCCCATAGACCCGAAAAAGCAGCATACTTTGTGGGAACGCCCTTGCCAGGGGGAGTGACTGTCACGGATTGATCCAAGATTGCTGAGCCGGAAGGAACAGCGGCAGGATCCAAGGCAGGTTGTGAAGGAATTCTATCAGGTTCTAACGCAGGTTCGAGAGTGGCGGGTTGCGGCGTTTCAGGAGCCGATTGGCACGCGGCTAAAGCAAGCGCCGCGAAGCCAAGCATTGCGTTGCACATTCGGTGTGCCATCTTCTGGTGCCCCGGGCCATCTTTGAGTCTAGCGCAGGCCGACCTTATCACGCGTTTTCACAACCTGTGTCTAGGCAAGGTATGTCGTACGACAGCGGCTCGTCGAAAAGGAGCCTTTGGTGCCACGCCGCCTGCCAAACTAGTGCTAGGTCGCAGCGCCGCGCGGCCTCGCCAAATCGTTCGTCCCCTCTGCATCCGGCGCTTGGCCATAGCTCATCTTCCGCATTTGCTCGATCACCCGCGCCATCTCCTCGTTGGAAAGGACCGGCGGCTCGCCAAGCGTAAGTGCCTGGACATACATGCGAGACAGGGTTTCGACCTCGTTCGCCAGCCACAACGCCGCTTCTAGTGTCTTGCCGAGCGAAATCTGCCCGTGCTGGCCGAGCAGGCAGGCGAGGCGATCTTTGAGTGCAACCAAGGCATTGTCGGACAAGGCCTGCGTGCCGAAGGTTGCGTAACCCGCGCAGCGGATGGTCGTACCGCCCGCCACTCCTGTCATATAGTGGAAGCTCGGGATCGTCTTATGATGGCAGGCCAGCGTCGTGGCATAGAGTGAGTGACAATGCAGCACCACATTGATCTCCTGTCGCTCCCTCAAAATGTCACGGTGGAAGCGCCACTCCGAGGAGGGCCGTCGGCCGGCATAGGTGCCGTCAAAGCCCATCTCGACGATGTCTTCGGGCGTCATCGTTTCGTAGGGTAGCGATGAGGGCGTGATCAGGAAACCGTCGCGGGAGCGCACCGACAGGTTGCCGGCATTGCCCTGGTTGATACCGCTGGAATTCATCCGACGGCAAACATCCACCATCTCGCGGCGCACAGCGCTGTCATCAGTCATAGATCGTTCCTTTTGCTGGTTGCCCTGTAGAAGTTGTTTCGCTTCGCCAATTCGCGCCACCGCTGCGCATAGACCGCGAGCGCCTCACGATCGCCGGCAAAGGCGGCCGGCAGGCTGAGCGCGATCGGAGCCGGCGTGTGACGAGCTTCGTGTTCGCCAAGTAACGCCGCACCCGAGGCCGTGCCATAGGAGTCGAGGTTGTAGACCGTTTCGGCGTTTGGCCGCAGCGCGGCAACCAGCGTGGCGTAGAGCGGGTCCCGCAGGAAGGTACCATCCAAGGCAACCAGCCCGTTTTCGTTCAGCGCTTTGATACATTCCGCCGTCAGCAGCGCGGCATACAGCACCGCGAGCGCCTTGCGCTCCGCAGGGGTTTCTGCAGGTGGCCCTTCAAACCGGCCGCGCCCAGCGCTGCCAGGAAAGAGGCCGTCATCGTCGCCGAAAGACGGCAATGCAAAGGTGCCCCGCTCAATCAACAAACCGACCAGCGCGGCGTCGGCCGCATTTCCTTCTTGTCCCTGCCCTGCCACATGACTGAACTCTCGTCCGCCCATGGTCAAAACGCCGCCGACCGGGCGTCCTGTCACGTCGCTGTTCAGCACCATTGCACGATTTTCATCGAGCTGGTCGAGAGGTGTCGCCGCGCACATTCCGACAATCCAGGTTCCGGTAGAGATCACGCAGGCATCGCGCATGCCTGCCGCCTGATAGCGGTAGAGATTCAGGCTGCTGTCGTGGCCGCCGGTCAGGACAGACAGCTTTTCCGGTATGCCGTACCGGCGCGCTAGATCCGGCCGGATTGGCCCCAACGTCTCCCAAGCCTGATGGAATGGTGGCATGAGGTGCCTCCAGCCCTGCCCCGCCACAATGGGCGTCCACTCCTTGCGCACATTGTTCCATAGATGTGATTGCGCCGAGAGGATCGTCGTTTCGGCCGATGGGACGCCCGACAGCCGCCAAGCCCAATATTGGGGCAAGCCCAGATACCAACGAGCCTGAGCGACACACTCCGGACAAACCTGCTGCATCCAGTACAGCTGGCGCGCCTGATGGGCCGCCTTCAGCATGATTGTGCTGCCGCGATCGAAGAAATCGCCCGAAAGCGGCGCGTAGCCATCGCGAATTGCAGGCGGCAGGTCCTGCTCATAGTCAATCATCGGCAGAGCGGAAGTGTCGTCGGGATCTGCGTTCACCAGAACCCCCGCGGAGCCGTGTCCGGTGGCGACCACCTTTTCCAGCGGATGGTGTCGGCACAAAGTGGCGAGCGAGCCGAACAGCCAGTCGCTAATGCCCTTGAGATCGTGCTGCCGCCAAGGTGGACCGGGCCGCACCTCGTTGCGGACAGAGAGGCTCTCCGCGAGCATGCCGTCGAACGTCATCGCGGAGAGCTTTATGTTGGTCTTGCCGATGTCGAAGACAGCGATCCTCGCGGCGTCCGCCTTCTGCCCGTCATCCATTGTGTCAGATCAGACCGTATTGGCGAGCCTTGTTGCGCAGGAACGGCAAGCCATTGCCCATCACTTCGGCCTCGTCCTTCGCGACTGGCCGCCAGACTGAGAGACCGTAGGAGACTTCCGGCGGCATGTTGATGAAGCTTTCCATGGCAAGTCCGCCCTTGAAGCCTATCGCCGCGAGCGTTGCGTAGATCTCGTCCCAGGGACAGTTGCCGGTGCCTGGCGTGCCGCGATCGCTCTCAGACAAGTGGATATACTTCAGGTGATCGCGGGCGGCCAGAATGCCATTGGCGGCCCCCTTCTCCTCGATGTTCATGTGGTAGGTGTCGAGATGAACAAAGATGTTGTCGGCGCCGACTTTCTCGAGCATCCAGACGGCCTGCGCGCCGGTATTTATCAAATGGTTCTCGTAGCGGTTCACCGCCTCGATTCCGAGCTCTATGCCGCGCTTCTTGGCGTGCTTGGCGGCGACGGTCAGCACATGCGCGATGTTGTCGTATTCCTTCTCGGTGGGTGGCACGCCGGTCCGTTCGCCGATACCGCCGAAAATCACGCCGGAAAGCGCCAGCGCGCCCATCTCCGCAGTCTTGTCGATGGCCACTTCGAGATGTTCGATGGCGGCATCCGGCCGCACCGAGGCCCAGGCCCGCTCCGGCAGGCCAAGGGAGCAAACGGCAGGAAGATTGTGCTGTTCGAGCAAGGCGCGTGTATGCGCGGCATCGACCGCCGGCGCGTTCAGAAGCGCAATCTCGACAAAATCCATGCCGTATTTGACGGAAGCCGCGATCGCCTTCTCCGCGCCGGCCCGGTCCCAGTTCATCGTCCACATCGAGGTGTGGACCCCAAAACCATGCATCTAACTCACCCTTTGTTTGTGTTTAGGAATTTGAGGCGCCCGGCAAGCCAGCGCAGGATCATCACCGTGATCAGCAAAATGCCCCAGACCGCCGTCGCAAGGTGCTGGTTTGCGCCCATCAAATTGAGTCCCGAGGACAGAAGCTGGAGCACCACCAGCGCGACGAAGACAGGGATCACCCGACCGAAGCCGCCGAACGGATTGACCCCGCCAAGAAAGCAGGCCAGCACGGTGATCAGCAGGTAAGACTCGCCGTGGCCGACACGCACCGAATTGAAGCGCGCCAGCATGATGATGCCGGCGACCGCGCACATTGCGCCGGACAATGTGTAGACCAGAACCTGCACCCTGCGCGTATTGATGCCGGAGTAGCGCGTGGCCTCGATGTTGGAGCCGATCATGTAGGTGTTGAAGCCCAGCTTCATGCGGGTCAGCAGGACGTGCCAGATCAGCACGCAAGCGATGAAAATGAGCAACGGCACCGGGATGCCAAACATCGAACCGTACCCGATCGGCGCCAGGAAGCCGGGAAAGCCGGACACGTCGCCGCCGCGCGTCAGGAATTCCCCGAGACCGCGCAGGAAGATCATCATCGACAGCGAGACCAGGATCGGGTGAGCCTTGGTGTAGGCGATAACCAGCCCCATGATCAGCCCACTTAGTGCTCCGACCGCGATGGCAAGGACCGAGCCAAGGACAAAAGCGCCGATGCTCGCGTCGACGCCTCCCTGGCTTTGCAGCACCCAAGCTAACGTCAGCCCGGCCATGTTGGCCGTGAAGGTGATGGCCAGGTTCAGGCCGCCGGTCAGGATCGGCAGCAGCATGGCGAGCGTGAGGAGGCCGAGCTCCGGCAGCTGGAAGGCGACGGATCCAAAGGTAGCACGGGAAAGGAAGTTCGGCGCGGCGATGCCGAACACGACCATGACCACCATGAACGCGGCAAGTGGACCTGCCAGTTCGGGGCCGAGCGACTTGCGGGCGCGTTCAATCACAACCGTCATGAAGGCACCCGCCGGCTTTTCAGGAGCGGCAGCAGGCGTTCGATGCTGGTGTTCGACAGGGTGATGGCGGCAAGGATGATGATGCCGACGATCATCTTGAATGCGAAAGGCGACACGCCCATCAAATTAAGTCCGTTCTGGGTGATCGAGACCAACAGAACGCCCAGGATGCAGCCGAGCACGCTGCCTTTGCCGCCGCCAAGCCGCGCACCGCCAAGGACTACGGCCGCCAGGACGTCGAGTTCGCGCCCATAAAGGGCGTTCGGCACCACTTCCTGCGCGTAATGCGCTTGGACGAGACCGGCGATGCCCGCCATCAGGCCAAGCCAGCCGAAGGCGATAAATTGCATGGCACCGATATTGATGCCGAAGCGGCGCGCGCCTTCCGGATTGTCGCCAAAAGCGTAGAGTTGGCGACCGGTGGTGGTGCGCGTGATCAACGCCCAGGTAGCGAACACGCATACGGCCATAATAAGCACAGGTAGCGTGATCTCCGCCCAGGTGCCGTCAGCCATCTCTCGCTCGAACAGCACCACGCGGGTGGTGAGCCAGTCCGGCAGATTGTAGATCGACACGCCGCCTGTGAAGAACATCAGCAGGCCGAAGAAAATGTTGAAGGTCGAAATCGTGGCGACGATCGAGATGATCCTGAACCTGTGGATCAGGAAAGCGTTAGTGCAGCCCAACGCGACGCCCAATGCGCCAGCGATGATGAGGCCGAAAATCCAGTTCCCGCCGCCGATCCAGCCAAGGACGGTCGCCGTCAGATATTGCACGACGGAGGCAGCAACCGCGAACGAGATGTCAATGCCGCCGGCAATCAGCACGACGAGCAGGCCGACGGCGAAGATGATGTTGACCGAACTGGTGTTCAGAAGGTCAAATGCATTGCCGAGGGTGAAGAACCGGTCCGTCGCAAACGAGAGGAAGACGCAGATCACCGCGATAACGGCGAGCAAAGCCAGTTCCGTTGCGTGGGAGCGGACAAACCTACGCATAGACCGCCTCTTCGATCGCCCTGAGGGTCGTAGCGCCCGGCACATATTCGCCGACAATGCGCCCCTGAGCCATGTGCAGCACACGGTCCGCGTTGAAATAGACTTCGGGCACCTCGTCCGAGATCAGGATAATGGCCAGGCCGCTGTCCGCCAGCTTGGAAACGATATCGAAAATGCCGGCGCGCGCGCCGACATCAACACCGACGGTCGGTCCGTCGAGGATTAGCAGTTTCGGATCGGTCGCCAGCCATTTTGCAATGGCGATGCGTTGCTGATTTCCCCCCGACAGGGTCGAGATCGCGTCCTCCTGCTTTCCGATCTTGACGCCGAGATCCCTTATCCAATCGTTGACCAGAGATCGTTTGCGATCGCTCGAAATGAAACCGGCCGAAAGGATCTTGTCTAGCGAGGCGATGACCATGTTGTCGGCGATTGCCTGGGGCTGAATGAGGCCGAGCGACAGCCGGTCTTCCGAAAGATAGGCGACGCCGGCGGCGATCGCGTCACGGTTGGAACCGAAGCGAACCGGTTTGCCATCCAGGACAACAGAGCCCGATCTGGGCTTGCGCATGCCAAACAACGTCAACGCCAGCTCGGTGCGCCCTGCCCCGAGCAACCCGGTGATGCCGAGCGTCTCGCCGCGCCGTACCGTCAATGACACATCCTCGAATTCGCCGGGCCGCGACAGCCCCTTAACCTCAAGCATAACCGGGCTCCTGCTCAAATCGCGATGCAGGACGGAATAGTCGAAGGTCTTGCCGGTCATCAGCTCGGTGATGCGCGATTGGGTCAGACCCTTGGTCGGATAGACGCCAACCAGGGCGCCATCGCGCAGCACGGTCACACGGCTGGAGATTTCGAGAACCTCCGCCAGGCGGTGACTGACGAACACAACGGCAACGCCCGACGCCGACAGATTGCGCACAATGTCCAGCAGATAGTCGGTTTCAGATTGGGTGAGCGAGGCCGTCGGCTCGTCCATGAAGACGAGCTTCGCCTCGCCGACGAGCGCGCGCGCGATAGCTACGATCTGCCGCTGTGCGATGGGAAAATGGTGGAGCGCGAGATCGACATCGAGGGTAACACCAAGACGTTTCAAGGCGTTGGTCGCGACACGGCGCATTTCGGCATAGTTCACCAGCCGCGGCCAGCGGCCGATGACAGTCTGGAAGGCTATGTTCTCGGCGACGGTCATCTCGGGAA
Source organism: Mesorhizobium sp. M0244 (assembly GCF_040321795.1). NCBI lineage: Bacteria > Pseudomonadati > Pseudomonadota > Alphaproteobacteria > Hyphomicrobiales > Phyllobacteriaceae > Mesorhizobium > Mesorhizobium sp. M0244. Next base: position 7,218 of record NZ_JAMYSE010000045.1, read on the forward strand.
ACAGGGCGAGGTCCTGCCAGATGACCTGAATTCCGCCGGCCTGCGCCGTTACCGGCGACATATGGGTGTAGCTCTGGCCGTTATAGTCGATCTCGGCGCCAGCCTCGGGCTTGTACACGCCTGTAACGACCTTGATCAGCGTGCTCTTGCCGGAGCCGTTCTCGCCGGCGAGGCAATGCACCTCGCCCGGCAGAACCTCAAAGCTGACATTCTTCAGGGCCTTCACGCCGCCAAACGTCATGTTGACATTGCGGAGCGACAGCAGCGGCCGTGACGCGGCGCCATCGAGTGCCTGATCAGCCATCGAGTTGAAACCCTGGATCCAATCGCGTTGACACATCTTCAGCCGGGCCGGCTCGAGGCCAGCCCGGCTGCCGTAGCCTTGGCAGGCTTTACAGGCCCATCGCCGCGAGACCGTCAACAGTATCCTTGTTGATTGGGACCAGCTGATCGACGATGATGTTATGGTTTTCGAAGTCCGGCTTGACTGTCCCTAGCCCTTCGATCGTATCGCCATCCTTGATCTTGTTGCCCTTCATGAGATGGTCAGCCAACGTGACGAAAACCTCACCCGCCTGCTTCGGATTCCACATGAAGCCGCCGGAGATCGCGTCGCTCTTGATGAGCTTCTGGCCCTGGCCTGGCGAGAATGGACCGAGCACGAATATCTCGCCCACCTTCCGGCGCTCTTCGATTGCGCGGCCAGCGCCGATCGGGCCTTGGCTGCCGAAGGCAAGGAAGCCTTTCAAGCCGGGATTGGCGGAGATCAGGTCAAGCGCAGTGCTGCGGCTCTTGTCCACGTCCTCGGCGACCCCATAACGATCGCCGACAAGCTTCATGTCCGGATGGTTCTTCTTCAGATACGCGATCGCTGCATCGGCCCAGGCATTGTGCAGCGGCACCGTCAGCGAGCCGACGAAGACTGCATACTCACCCTTGCCGCCCATCTTGTCCGCCAAGAGCTTGGCGTGAGCCTCGCCGAAGCCGGTCGCGGACGCGAGTTCGAAATCCCAGTCGGCGCCCTTCTGGCCAGGCGATTCATGCGTGATGACGATGATGCCGGCGTCCTTCGCCTTCTGCAGGACAGGTTCAAGCACTTTCGCATCATTCGGCACGACGCCTATGACCTTGACGCCCTGTGCGATCAGATCCTCGATGGCGCGAACTTGCAGTGCCGGATCGGCACTGGTCGGGCCAACCATGAATGCGTCGACCCCTAGCTTTTGGCCGCGCTCCTTGATGCCCGCCTCCATTGCGTTGAACCAGGGAATGCCGCCGATCTTAACGACGACGCCGACCTTACCGGCCTGCTGTGCCATCGCAGCGAATGAGCCGCCAAGCATAAAGGTCGCGGCGAGTGCCGCGATCATGAGCTTTTTCATTTGTACTCCTCCCATAACGTTCCCGACGGGAACACAGTCGATCCGCCGATTTGTGGTTGCACAATCGATGGTGCACCAACTATTATGCAGGAAGACGCACTCGTCAAGCGGGATATTGCTCTAACGCGATATTGCTCTAAAGAGACGCTCCGGAGGAGCTCAAATGGATCAGCAGGTCAAGAAGAAGGCGACGATCTATGACCTGTCGGTGCTGTCGGGCAGTTCGCCGTCGACCGTGAGTGCCGTGCTGAACGGCACTTGGCGCAAGCGCCGCATCAAGGAAAGCACAGCGCAAGCAATTCTCGGCCTCGCCGAACGCCATCAATACACCACCAACCTCCAGGCGCGGGGTTTGCGACGCTCACGATCGGGCCTGGTCGGCCTGATGCTGCCCGTCCACGACAATCGCTACTTCTCCTCCATGGCGCAGACATTTGAGGGACATGTGCGCAGCCGCGGTCAATGCCCGGTCGTGGTCAGTGCCAGCCGCGATCCGGAAGAGGAACGGCGGACCGCGGAGACGCTGATCTCCTATTCAATCGACCAGCTCTTCATAGTCGGCGCCACCGATCCGGACGGCGTGCACGAGGTCTGCGAGTCGGCGGGACTAAGGCATATCAATATCGACCTACCGGGAGCAAAGGCGCATTCGGTGATCAGCGACAACTATGAGGGCGCGCGGATGTTGACGGAGGCAATCATCCGCCACTTCGGCAATGATGACCCTCTGCGGCCGGACGAGCTGTTTCTTTTTGGCGGCCGCAACGACCACGCCAGCCGCGAACGCATCGCCGCCTTCCACGCGACAAAAAAGGCCCTGTTGGGCGACGACCCTGATGACGGTGTACAGTCCTCCGGCTATTCGCCCGACATAACATTGCGGGCCTTCGAGGCGTTTTGCCAACGCCATGGCAAGCTGCCGCGCGCTCTGTTCATCAATTCGTCGATCAATATGGAAGGTCTGCTGCGTTTCATGGCGGGCCGGCCGGCGGAGATGTTTAGTGAGCTTGTCGTCGGTTGCTACGACTATGACCCATTCGGCTCCTTCCTGCCCTTCCCTGTACTCATGGTGCGGCAGAATGTTGAGGCGATGATTGCCAAGGCGTTCCAGCTGATCGATGAACCGCCGACGGCGCCGCAAACTTTTCTGATTGCGCCAGAGTTGATCCAACCCAGGTCTGCCCTGAAAGGGCCGCTGGACACTTTGAAGGATATAGCTTGAAGCGCCTGAGAGCCGGTCGTTACATTGCTCCCCTCATCCACGTGTCACGGGAGCGACACGTGCCGCGGCATTATGGAAGTCAGCCGCGGTTTCACTCCGCATATGCGTGCGCCACTTTGCCTGTCAAAGATGTGGCCACGGCGCGGATCGATCCGCAACCTCACCTCTTGACCCGGTCGGACTGCGAGCCGGTCCTAGGATATGGCGTCAATTGCGTCCTCGCCGAGCCTGGTAAAGACCTGTGTCTCTGAACCGGTCGGCTCCAGCACCGGAACCGCCCCCGTCAGGCCGTCGGGTGTGCTATTATTTGGTACTGGATTTTTGCTGCGCCTGGTTCGATGCCGCAATGCAGAACCGGATGGCCATTCTGAGGGGACGCTTTATAACGGGTCGTTGAATCGTGATGACCAGGGAGACACGATGCGCTACGAGCGTCCGCATTCAATAGAAGATGCAGTCGGCCTGTTGGCCGGGTCGGCCGGCACGGCCGCGATTCTCGCCGGAGGCAGCGACCTGCTGGTGAGAATGAAGGGCGGCTTCATCGAACCCGACCTGATCGTCGACATCAAGGCGATCGGCGGGCTCAGCGAGATCAGGGAAACAGCTGAGGGTTTCAGCATAGGTGCTGCAGTCCCCTGCGCCGTCTTGGGAGAGAGCGCTGCCCTGAAGAAGGCATGGCCCGGCGTCGTCGAAGCAGCCAAGCTGATCGGCTCGAAACAGGTGCAGGGACGCTGCACCATCGTCGGCAATCTCTGCAACGCCTCGCCGGCTGCCGACAGCGTGCCAGCGTTGGTGGCGGCCGGTGCCAAGGCATCGGTTGTCGGGCCCGCGGGTAGGCGAACGATTCCCGTGGAGAGCGTGCCGACCGGGCCAGGCAAGACGTCCTTGGCCAAAGGCGAAATCATCGAGGCGATCCTGCTCGACAAGCGCCCACCGGGCTCGGGCGATGCGTATCTGCGTTTTATTCCACGTACGGAGATGGATATCGCGGTGGTCAGCGCCGGCGTGAATTTGACGCTCGATGAGAGAGGTGTCGTCAAATCGGCCCGCGTGGCGCTGGGCGCCGTGGCGCCGACGGTGCTTCTGGTCGAAGAGGCCGCCCAGGTCCTCATCGGCACGAAACTGGACCAAGCCACCCTGGAGCGGCTCGCCAAGGTCTGCTCGGGGTCCTGCCGTCCCATCGACGACAAGCGCGGGACCGTCGAATTCAGAAGGAAGGTTGCGGGTGTGCTGGCCAAGCGGGCCGCCACGACCGCCTATGCACGGGCAGGAGGCAAGTGATGGCTGGTGTAGCAGTCTCAACGACAATCAACGGCGACAACGTCGAGTACCTTTGCCAACCGGACGAGACGCTGCTCGATGTGCTGCGCGACCGCCTCGGGCTGACGGGCGCCAAGGAAGGCTGCGGCACCGGCGACTGCGGAGCGTGCAGCATCATCCTCGACGACCGGCTGGTGTGCTCGTGCCTGGTGCTTGGCCCGGAGGCTGAAGGCCGGCGCGTCGAGACCATCGAGGGCATGGCGCATGGCGACAAACTGCATCCGCTTCAGCAGAAGTTCCTCGAGCACGCAGCGCTGCAATGCGGCATCTGCACGCCGGGCTTCCTGATCGCGGCGAAGGACCTTTTGGCCAAGAACCCTGATCCGACCGAGGAGGAAATCCGCTTCGGCCTCGCCGGAAACCTCTGCCGCTGCACCGGCTATGACAAGATCGTGCGTGCCGTTCAGGACGCCGCCAGCGTGATGAAGGGAGCATCACGATGAATTTCGACCCGCGTTATTCGGCTCGCAACTTCGCATCCGTCGGCACGCGACCCATTCGTCCGGACGGCGTCGACAAGGTGACTGGCCGCGCCCGCTACGGCGCGGACTTCAACATGGCCGGCCAGCTGGTCGGGCGTGTTCTGAGAAGCCCGCACGCGCACGCGACGATCAGGAAGATCGATACCTCGAAGGCCGAGAAGCTTCCCGGCGTGAAGGCGGTGATCACCGCGGCCGACCTGCCCGACCTCACCGATGGCGATGCCGCCATGTACGACATCCTCGACAATTGCATGGCGCGCAACAAGGCGCTCTATGACGGCCATGCGGTGGCCGCGGTGGCCGCGGTCGACGCCCGCACCGCCAGGCAGGCGCTGAAGCTGATCGAGGTCGACTACGAGGTACTGCCGCATGTGACTGATGTCGACGAGGCGATGAAGCACACGGCCCCCGTGCTCAACGACACCATCTTCACCGAGGGCCTAGAGGAAAAGCCCGTCAAGCCGTCCAACGTCACCAAGCGCACGCAGTACGGCCATGGCGATGTCCATGAGGGCTTCGGCCATGCCGATTTCATCGTCGAACGCTCGTTCAAGACCGAGCAGACGCACCAGGGCTATATCGAGCCGCATGCCTGCGTGGCCAATGTCAGCTCCGACGGCACCGCCGACCTCTGGGTCTGCACGCAGGGGCATTTCGTCTACCGCCAGCACTGCGCGCAACTGCTTGGCATGGAAGCCTCGAAGCTGCGCGTCACCTCGTCGGAGATCGGCGGCGGCTTCGGCGGCAAGACCCATGTCTGGGCCGAGCCGGTCGCGCTGGCGCTGTCGCGCAAGGCCGGCCGGCCGGTCAAGCTGGTCATGACGCGCGATGAGGTGTTCCGCGCCTCGGGGCCGACAAGTGCCACCTCGATCGACGTCAGGATCGGCGCCCGCAAGGACGGCACGATCACCGCCGCCGAGGCGACCTTGCGCTATTCCTGCGGCCCCTATGCCGGCATGTGGGCCGAGATCGGCGCCATGACCGCGTTTGCCTGCTACAATCTCGAGAACGTCAAGACGGTCGGCTTCGAAGTGCTGGTCAACCGGCCGAAGACTGCGGCCTATCGTGCGCCGTCGGCGCCGATGGCGGCCTTCGCGGTGGAAAGCGCGATCGACGAGCTGGCCAAGGAGATCGGCATGGACGCGGTCGAGTTCCGGATCAGGAACGCCGCCCAGGAAGGCACCAGATCCTCCTACGGCCCGGTGTACGGGCCGATCGGCATCGGCCCGACGCTCGAGGCGGTGAAGAGCCATCCGCACATGAAGGCGCCACTCGGCAAGAACCAGGGCCGCGGCATGGCTTGCGGCTTCTGGTTCAACTTCGGCGGCCAGACCTGCACGGACCTCAACATCGGCATGGACGGCTCGGTCTCACTTGCCGTCGGAACCGTGGACGTCGGCGGCTCGCGCGCCTCGCTGTCGCTGGTGGCGGCGGAGGAACTCGGCATCCCCTATGAGCAGGTCAAGGCGGTGGTCGCCGATACTTCCAGCCTCGGTTACAACGACATGACGGACGGAAGCCGGGGCACCTTCTCGTCCTCCATGGCGACGATCTCGGCCGCCCGCAACGCGATCAAGATCCTGCGGGAACGCGCCGCGCAGATGTGGGACATTTCCGTCGACGACGTGGTCTGGGAAAAGGGCCACGCCACTGCCAAAGGCGAGAAGCATGGCAATCTTGGGCAGCTGTCGCTGAAGGAGATCGCGGGCGCGTCGGGAAAGACCGGCGGACCGATCGCCGGCCACAGCGAGCTCGTCGCCGACGGCGCGGGCGTCTCATTCGCCACCCATATCTGCGATATCGAGGTCGATCCCGAGACCGGCGCCACGAGGGTGCTGCGCTACACCGTCGTCCAGGACGCCGGCAAGGCGGTGCACCCGACCTATGTGGAGGGACAGTACCAGGGCGGTGCCGCGCAAGGCATCGGCTGGGCGCTCAACGAGGAGTATATTTACGGCAAGGACGGGAGGCTTCAGAACCCCGGCTTCCTCGACTACCGCATCCCGGTCTGCTCGGACCTGCCGATGATCGACACGCAGATCCTCGAGATCCCCAACCCCAACCACCCTTACGGGGTGCGCGGCGTCGGCGAGACCTCGATCGTGCCGCCGCTGGCGGCGATTGCCAATGCGGTGTCGAACGCCGCGGGCGTGCGGATGACGCATATTCCGATGTCGCCGCCGCGCATCCTGGCGGCGATCGAGGCGGAACGGGGAGGCTGATGGTCGAAGTGACGCTCTGGGGATCGCTTGGCGCGGCCGCCGGAGGCAAGAACAAGGTCGAGATAGAGGCCAAGGACATAAGGGAGCTGTTCAGGAAGCTCGCTGAGCAGTATCCCGGCCTCGAGCCCTTGATTGACCGTGGCATCGCCGTCGCCATCGACGGGACGATCTACCGCGACACCTGGTCGAAGGAATTGCCCAAAGGCGCTGAAATCTTCCTGCTGCCGCGTCTTGCCGGGGGATAATTGGACAACTGTTTCACGAGCATCAACGACCAGGACCTGGCCTGTCCGGGGGCTCGAGAAACGGCTCCGCCGTCATCGACAAATCCTAGCCAGTTCAAGTCGTGAGCCAGGCAGCTTTCTATGGCTGTTTTGCTGAAGAGCGGACATCGGCTGACGTCCGCTCTAACTCGTTCCATGCCAGCTCGATTATCGACGCCCAGGGAGCTTGAACGTGGCGACGCTTCGTTTGCGACAGCCGACAGTGGCAGCCCCGTCCGACGTCGTTGCCAGCCAGGTGATCGCCACCGCTGAAATACCGGAGCTGCTCGACCGCATCGGGTGGCGCGACGGCGCGTCGATCTGCGACTCGCAGAGCCAGGTTCTGTATTATCAGCGCCCCACAAAGGCCCGGGTCGTGTTCGGCCGCGGAAGCGGCAACGTCGCTTTCAGAGGCAATTTCGGCTTCAGCTTCAACCGCAGCCCGGAGCATCGTCGCTGCCGGATCAGACGGCCTCGCGGTTGAGATGGGCCGCTATCGAATTACGCTCCACCAGGCGGGCCGCGAGGACACTGTGCTCGAAAGGTATCGTGGCCTCCGCTAGCCTCTTCAAGAGAAGCTCCGCCGCCGCCGCCCCGATCAAATGCGCTGGCTGCGCGATGGCTGTGATACCTTGGGCCACGAACTGCATCCAGTCGAGATCGTCGAAGCAAAGCAGCGAAACGTCGCCTGGAATCGCAAGCTTCAGTGCGGAAGTCGCCTCCAGGACGCCTGTCGACATCACACCATCGGCAGTAAACAGAGCGGACGGTGCATCGCGCATTGTCAGCAGATCGAGCGCCTCCTTGCGCGCTGCCTCGCTAGAATAGACCGCCACGCGGCGGATTAACCGCAGATCCGGTTCGATGCCTGCGGCACGATGGGCTTCGAGATAACCCAGCAACCGTTGCCAGCTTGGATGATGGTAGCGAACATCCGAGCTGGAGAGATCAACGTTCGCCACAAAGGAGCCAACATCATAGCGTTGGCCCGGCCCGAGTTCCGCCAATATTCCGATGCGGCTGTGTCCGGCGGCGATCATGGCCGCGATGCTGCTACGCGTTACAGAAACGTTGTCGACCACGACCGAATCGGTTTCCAGGCCCGCCACGATGCGATCGAACTGCACGACGGGACAGCGGGCCGCGACTGCCTCACGAAGATGATCCGGCTTGTCCACGAAGGTCGATGAGACGATCAACCCGTCGACCTGCTTTTCCAACAGCAGCTGCACGGCCTCTCGCTCGAGTTCGGCATTTTCGTCACTATTCGTAACGATAACCCCGAAGCCGCCACGGCGCGCGACATCCCCTATTCCGCGCAGCACGCTCGCGTAGAATGGGCTTTCGATGTCGCCGACTACAACTCCGATAGTCTGCGTCTTACCAGTGATCAGACCTTTGGCCAGGCGATTGGGGCGGTAGCCCAGCGCAACTGCTGCGGCGCGCACCTTCTCCTGAACCTCGGGGCTGCTATAGCCGTAGTCACCAAGCACACGCCCCGCGGTGGCGGAACTCACCCCGGCCCGGCGAGCGACCTCTATGATAGTTGCGTTTTTCGACGATCTTTGGGTCACTCAGCAAGCCCCGCCGCCCATGCGCGCGTTGTGACGGCGACCTAGCGGCAGTTAAGCCCGCCCCGCAAGGCCGAACACCGCAGCACCCGCCGTTGCGCACACCATTGCAATCACAGCACCTCTGACAGAAAGCGCCGAAGACGTGGACTCTGCGGATTGTCGAAAAGGTCCTCTGGTCGTCCTGCCTCGACGATTCGGCCCTCGTCCATGAATACGACTTGGTTCGCGACTTTGCGAGCGAAGTTCATCTCGTGCGTAACGACCACCATCGTCATCCCGCCCCGACCGAGATCGGCCATCAAGTTCAGGACACCTTTGACCAATTCAGGGTCTAGCGCACTGGTGACTTCGTCGAACAGCATAACCTCGGGTTCGAGGGCCAGGGCGCGCGCGATGGCTACCCGCTGCTGTTGCCCACCCGAGAGATTGGCCGGCCGATGGTCTTTGCGCTCCAGCAGTCCGACTTCATGCAGCCTCGCTAAGGCCGCGCCCTCAGCCTCCTCGCGCGACATGCGTTTTACTTTGCGCAGCGCCAGGGTGATGTTGGCGAGCGCGCTGCGGTCGGGGAACAGATTGAACTGCTGGAAAACCATGCCGACGCGCCGCCGGAGTTGGTCAGGGGTCTGTTTGTAGATGCTTTCGCCATCAAGTAGAATGTCACCGGCTCGACACTCTACGAGGCGGTTGAGGCAACGCAGCAAGGTCGACTTGCCCGAGCCGGACGGCCCGATGAGGCAGGTGACGGTCCCGGGCTCCACTTTCAGACTAACGTCATGAAGAACTTGGACGGCGCCGTAGGCCATATCGATATTCTTGACCTCAATGCCACCGCCCTTGAAGCGCGTGGGCGCCGCTGCGGGCAACTTCGCTGCGCCCGGCACGACGGCTTCGGCAAGCTCGGCGACTTCCTTGAGGCCGCTCTGCACAGCGGTGATACGTTTGCCGACGCGCATGCGAGCGTCGATGTAATTGACGAGGTGGGTCAGCGGCACCGTGATCACGAGATAGAACACGCCGGCCAGCAAGAGCGGTGACAAGTTGCCGGTCAGCACGGCCTGGTCTTGGCCGACGCGGAACAGTTCGCGTTCGGAGGCGAGAAGGCCAAGGAAATAGACCAGGCTGGAATCCTTGACGTTGCCGATGAACTGGTTGACCAGTGCAGGCAGGACGCGGCGGATGCCTTGCGGGATCACCACCAGGCGCATGCCTTGGCCATACGTCATTCCGAGAGTGCGGGTGGCGTCGATCTGACCACGCTCGACGCTCTGAATGCCGGCGCGAAAAATCTCTCCGATGTAGGCGCCGGCAATCAGGCTGAGTGCCAGAATGCCCAGCGGATAAGGCGATGGACCGAACAGATCTCGGCCCAACCGCGCGAAGCCTTGGCCAATAATCAGGATCGTGACAATGGCGGGAAGCCCGCGAAAGATATCGGTGTAGACCCGGGCAAGGAGTTTCAGCGGCCGGTTTTCGGAAATCCCCATGACGGCGAGGACGATACCGATCAGCGTCCCGAAAAACGTCGAGGCAAGGGCCAGGATCAGGGTGTTCTTGAGGCCGACCATGACCATGTTTGGCAGAACTTCTGCCATCGCCTGGAAATCAAGGAAGCTGCGCGAGAAGGTATCGAACCAGCTCATATCAAGTCCATCTATAACTCGGCCGGGCACCGTTGCTCACGGGCCCGGCCGGAAAAAATTATAACGAAGTCGCGCGAATTTACTTCTTCGGCAGATATTGATTCGGCATCGGGGTGCCAGGGAACCATTTTTCGTGCAGCCGCTTCCAGGTGCCGTCGTCCATGGCCTCGCGCAGCGCCTTGTTCAGCGCCTCGCGGAAGGCGTCGTTGCCTTTCTTGACAACAAACCCGGCGGGCGCATCGAAGGACGGCACGTTCATTGTTATCTTCAGGTTCTTATAGCGTTCTACATACTGCTTGGCCGACTCATAGTCGGTGAAATGGCCATCGATCGTGCCGTTGTTCAGCGCCGCCACCGCGGTGTTGTTGTCGGGGAATTTGACGATGTCGCCCTTCAGATTCTTCTCGGCATAGATTTCCTGCAGCGTTCCCTGGATCACGCCGATGCGCTTTCCGGCGGTGCTCTCATTGCTCGTCAGAGCCGGATCAGCCGAAATGATCGACAGGTAGCCGGCGAGATAGCCGTCGCCAAAATCCACGGTCTTCTTGCGCTCCGCGGTCGTGCCAATGGCGGCGACAGCGACGTCGAAGCGGCCGTTGGCGACGGATGGCAGCAGCGCCGAGAATTCCTGGCCGGTGAAAACGACCTGCTCTTCCTTGAACCCGAGCCGGCGCGCTACGTCGCGGAAGAGTTCAGCGTCGAAGCCCGTGAAGTTACCGTTGGCGTCGGTGAAGACGTAGGGTTTCGCATCGCCCATGGTTCCGACGCTGATCACCGTCGGGTCGATGAGGTTGTAGGGGTTGTCGGCCGCTTTTGCCTGTGTTGACGAGGCCAACGTGCCAAGTCCTGTCACCAGCGCGATAGTCAGCGCCAGACCGGATTTCACCAGTTGGCGCCTGCTCGAATTCGTTTGCATGTCTTCTCCTCTTACGATTGGCCAAACCGGCCTGCGATCCCACTCGACGTCTCATCCATCAAAACGCTCTTAGGCGGCGCTCAGTATGAATGAGAACGTTATCACTTCATTTAGCATTGTCCATTTCTCGCGTCAATTGTTCCGGAGAATTTCGCGCCTAGACGGTTTTTCCGTATTGCACGTGCCGAGTTCCTCGGAGGATCTCCGGCGTCATCTTCCCTATGTCGATTGCTGTCGCATGGCCAATCGCCCCGTAGTACCGGCAGGTAGCGGCCGCTGCCTCCGCGGCATGACCGAGGATGTCCTGAGGCGCCTCTTCCCTGAGCAGGCCGAATAGCGTTCTGGCGATGAAGGTGTCGCCCGCGCCCAAGGTGTCGACGGGTTCGATCAGCCGCGCCGGGGTGCTGTAGGAGACGGTGTCGCTGTGAAGCACCGCGCCAGCTCGACCTCGAGTCACCAGAACCCATTTTGAACCACATGCAAGCAGTTCGGATACGATTGCAGCCAATTTATCGTCGTTGAGACCGTCGCCCGAGACGGAGGCCAGATAGCAATAGCGCCCAATCTCGCGCCGGTGCCCCGGCTCCCGCCGTGTAGAAAAATCGTAAGATAACAGGGATTTACTCGATACCGCGGCAACCCACGGGTCTAACCCGCTGGATTGGCCGATGTGGACGGCCTGAAAGCCCGAGAGAAAATCCAGATCTTCTTGCGTTGGCGTGAACATCGAGACGCCGAGGTCGAAGTCCAGGAAAATCCGATCAGCGTTTCGGTGACCTATGAGGCAGTAGGCGGTCGACCCTTCGAGGCGACGCAATCGGGTGACGTCCACGCGTTCCGACGCCAGTGCAGTGCAGATCAGGTCCCCGGCCCGGTCTTTGCCGATCGCTCCAACATAGGCCGACTGCCCGCCGAAGCGGCTCACATAGACCGAGACATTGAGGCAATTTCCTCCGGGAAACATCTCGCCGCGAGCAAGATAACAATCGACCACGTTATCGCCCATCGCGGCAATCTTGACCATTGCATGACTTTCAGTTTAAAGAATGTGATAACGTTCGCACAATCACCACTGTCTGTCAATTGTGACCCCGGCCCAAGCTTTGCCAACGAGATGAGGAAGCTCATGATTTCCGCCCTGCCCGCCGACATAGAACGCGCTCTGACCGCTACGGCGGGCAGGCACTTTTCGCACCTATTTCTCGTGGCGTGCGGCGGCTCGCTCTCAATCATGATGGCAGGCAAGTACTTCGTCGACCGCTACAGTGGCGCATTCCCCTGCGACATCTACAACGCGGATGAGTTCGTCTGCCGAGATCCGAAGCGGTTGGGGCCTGACACCCTCGTTGTCCTTTGCTCGCAGACAGGAACCACCACGGAGACCGTGCGGGCGGCCAATCATGCAAAACACCGAGGCGCAACGACAATCGCCATGACACTCGACCAAACATCGCCCCTCGCGCGGGCGGTCGACCACCCGGTGGCCTACCAGGCATCCTACACGACGGGCAAAGCAATCGATGCGGCCTACAGCAATTACGGCGTGCTCTACATGTTGCTCGCTGGCCTGATCGATGCTCGGGAGAATGCCAAGCTAACCGCCGACCTGCTGATGAGCCTGAGCCATCTTCGCCCGGCCATCGATAGTGCGCACCGGATCTATGCCGACCGGTTTCGGGCCTTTGCACCCCGTTTCGCGCCGCGCAAGGCGATCTACACACTTGCCAGCGGTGCCAGCTATGGCGCGGCCTATTCCTACGCCATCTGCGTGTTGATGGAGATGCAGTGGTACGACTCGCAGGCCATACACGCCAACGAGTTTTTCCATGGCCCCTTTGAGGTGGTGGACAAGGATGCCGGCTTCGTCGTGATGTTGGGCTTGGACGAAACGAGGCGCCTCGCGGAACGCGCCTGCGACTTCCTTTTCAAGTACGGCAGCCGGGAAAACACCCTGGTGCTCGATGGAGCGGAACTCGACCTCAGCGGTATGTCCAATCACATAAAACCCTATCTCGTACCCCTGGTCTTCTTCGACACTCTATGGCGTTTTGCCTACGAGCTGGCCGGTCTGCGCGGCCGGCCGATGCTTGAGGGCCGGCGCTACATGAAGAAGCTAACGGACTACTAGTTCCGCCGCGCTCTGCAGCGATCTAGCAACTCCCAGCCCGTCTTCTGCGCAGAAGGATTTCTCTATGACTGCATCCCCAAAGTCGCGCCATGTCGTCGTTGTCGGCGCAGGCATCTTCGGCATCTCGTCCGCGTTGCACCTCGCTCGTCTTGGCTTTGATGTAACCATTGTCAACGACGGCGCGCCGGCCAACGGTGCATCCGGCCGTTCACTTTCCTGGCTGAACTCAGCGCGACGCGCGGACACCGCCTATCACCGCTTGAGGCTTGCGGGTATCGACCGTTATCGGACCCTGGCCGCCACAAGGCCGGAAACCGCGTCGTGGCTTCGCTTTGACGGAGGCCTCACCTGGGATGCGGATGATGAGGCGAACCAGATCGCGTCGATCTGGCAGCTGGAGCAGGATATCGGTTATGACGCGCTTCTGCTCGGCCCCGCCGAAGTCGGCGCAGTGACGCCCGGCGTCAATGCCAATGCAATCACCCCGCAGGGCGCCATCTTCAATCCTGGCGAAGGATGGGTTGACCTGCCCTCCCTGATCGATCTGCTGCTCAATGAATTCCGCTCCCGCGGCGGCAAGCTCCTTCAGGACGCCGGGCGCGTGCGGATCGATGCCACAGGTGGTCGCGCGCGTGGCGTCGTCACTGCCGGGGGGCAGCTGATTGACGCCGATGCGGTGCTACTTGCCGTTGGGCCCGCCACGCCTGCCATGCTCGCCGAAATTGGCGTTCATCTGCCCGACGCCACGCCGATCTCATTGCTCGTAAAGACCAGACCGATCAAGATCGCTCTCCGCGCGGTGCTGAACACGCCGCGCGTGGCCGTGCGTCCAACGCCCGACGGCGCACTGGTCTTGGACTCGGCATGGTCGGAAGAGGAAGTCGTCGTCAATCCCGACGGCTCCTACACCATTCGTGATGAAACCGTCCTAAGGCTACTCGACGAAGCCAGTGCCGTGCTCGACGGCAATCCCCGGCTCCAACTCAACGGCTATGCCGTCGGCCCGAAGCCGATCCCCGGCGATGGCGAGCCTGTGCTTGGCGCCGTCGAGGCTGTCACCGGCGTATACGTCGCCTTCAGCCACAGCGGCGCCACGCTCGGACTCATCGCTGGTGAGTTGCTTGCGAGGGAGATCGCCTCCAGCAACCCGCATCCCATGCTTAATAGCTTCCGCGTGAACCGTTTCGGCTGAAAAGCCGCTCCAGGAATTGCGGTGACAGTGCACTTTTTGCGGCGTTGGCGCGCTACGCAGCAGGCCTTCGCCGGGGCCGACCTCGCCGGCGCCAGCCGCCCGCCTCGCTGGTCATGAAGTCGAAATCCTCGCAGCCGAGGCTCGGCATGAACTCGGTCGAAACGCTCTCTCGGCCGACGACGGAGGCGGCGGCCCCGATTTCCGGCGGCGCGGCATTCGGAGCCTTTCCGCTGCGGATCTCAAACGCACGCGTTTTTTGCCTTCCGGGACCGGCAGCGCCTTTCCCCCGAAATCCACCGCCCTATTTCGCCTCGAAGGTGGGCGGCTGCTTGCTGGACGAGTCCATGTGGCTAGGACGGCATGTGCACTCGAGGTACCCCCAATGAACTTCCACGATCGGCACCTACTGAGGTTGCGGGTGAACGGAGAGGACCACACCCTTTCCGATCTCGATCCCCGCGTCACGCTGCTCGACCTGTTGCGCGAGCGGCTTCATCTGACCGGAACGAAAAAGGGATGCAATTTCGGCGAGTGCGGCGCCTGCACCGTGCATCTCGACGGACGGCGTGTGAATGCCTGCATGATATTTGCCGTGTCCGCCGACGGACGCGAGGTCACGACGATCGAAGGCCTGGCAAACGGCGATGCGCTTCATCCCGTGCAGCAGGCGTTCATCGATCATGATGGTTTCCAGTGCGGATTCTGCACGCCCGGACAGGTGATGTCGGCGGCGGCGCTGATCGAGGAAGGGCATACCGGCTCCGACGCGGAGATCCGCGAGTGGATGAGCGGCAATTTGTGCCGCTGCTCGGCCTATCCGCAGATCGTCGAGGCGGTGCGCGCAGCGGCTGGGAGGGCAGCCCAATGACCCCATTCGTCTATGCGCGCGCCGATAGCCTGGGCGAAACGATCGCGGCCGGTGCAGCGCCGGACAGCGCCTTTCTCGCCGGCGGCACCGAATTGCTCAACTGGCTGCGCCTTGGAATTGCCGAGCCGACGCGGATCATCGACATCTCCCGCCTGGATGGGCTGGATCAGATCGAGGCACTGCCCGGCAGCGGCTTGAAGATCGGCGCGCTGACGCATCTCAACGATGTCGCGCAGCATGCGCTGGTGATGCGCGACTATCCCGTATTGAGCCAGGCGATCCTCAACGCGGCGTCGCCGCAGTTGAGAAACCTCGCAACGATAGGCGGCAATCTGCTGCAGAAGACACGCTGCGCTTATTTCCGCGCCGAAGAGCAGCTGCCATGCAACAAACGTGAGCTCGGCTCCGGCTGCTCGGCATTGCATGGCATCAACGACAATCACGCAATATTCGGCTGGACCGAGGATTGCGTCGCCACCCAGCCATCCGACCCGGCGGTGGCGCTGGCAGCACTTGATGCGGTCATCGTCACCGCGCACCGCAGCGGCGGCCGGCGCATTCCGGCAGCGGAATTCCACCTGCTTCCCGACTCGCGGCCCGAGGCAGACAATGTGTTGCAGCAAGGCGAACTGGTCACGGCAATCGAGCTGCCGGCACCGGCGCCGCGATCGGCCTATCTAAAGGTACGCGAGCGCGAATCCTACGAATATGCCATCGTCTCCGCCGCCGCGGTGCTGGAGATGGACGGCCGAACCATCCGTCGGGCTGGCCTGGCGCTGGGTTCCGTCGCGTTGCGGCCGTGGCGCCTGAGCGCCGCCGAGGAGCGGCTCGCCGGTGCCGAAATCGGCGATCGCGAGGCCCTGAGCGCCGCCATCGCGCAATCCTTCGCCGAAGCGCGTCCCTTATCGCAGAACGCCTACAAGGTCGAACTGGCCAAGACCGCCGCTTTGCGGGCGATCGAAAAAGCAGCGAGGATGCCGTCATGACGATCAGCCAGCCAGTTGCCCGCCCCGACGGCGGCGTCAAGGTTACCGGCCGCGCCCGCTATGCGGCCGACTATTCCACCCCCGATCTGCTCTATGCAGTGCTGGTGACCGCGCCCGTTCCCGTCGGCCGCGTGACGTCGATCATTGTCGACGACGCGCTCGCCGAGGAAGGTGTCGTGCGTGTGCTCACGCATGAGGACATGCCCAAATTCGGCCAGTTCGCATCGCCAAGGGCCGAACCCGATACGGACATGCAACAGGCCGAAGGACCGCCGGCGGCGCAGAGCTTCATGCCCATGCAGAGCGACGAGATACGTCACGAGGGCCAGCCGCTTGCCATTGTGCTGGGCGAGACGTTGGAGGCGGCGGAGGCCGGAGCCCGCCGCGTCGCGTTGCGCTACCAGTTCGCCGAGCCGGAGTTGCCGACACGGCCGGAGTGGACCGCCATCGACAAGGCTGCTGTCGAGCCAAGGGAGAGCGGCTTTCTGTTCCTGGAGCCGACGTTTTCGAAAGGTGATGTCGACGGCGGGATTGCGAAAGCGGCCGCCACGGTCGAAGCCGTCTACCTGCAACCGTCGCGCCATCACAACGCCATGGAGCCCTCGGCAACGCTCGCCGAGTGGAACGACGGAGAGCTGACGCTGCACGACGCCACGCAGCACGTCTATGGTGTCCGCCAGGTGCTTGCCGCCCGCATGAATATGCCGGCCGAGAAGGTCCGCGTGATTTCCCGCCATACCGGCGGCGGCTTCGGCGGCAAGGGGTGGATCTGGCCGCATCAGGTGCTGGCCGCCGCCGCGGCGCGTATTATGGAGCGGCCGGTCAGGCTGGCGCTCAGCCGTGCCGATGCCTATTCCTGCCTCGGTTACCAGCCGCGCATGGCACAGAAGATCGTGCTGGCAGCGGACAGGTCGGGCAAGCTGACCGCCGTGCAACAGGACGTGGTCAACCTGACCACCGTGAGCGACGATTTCGTCGAGTTCGCCACCGAAGCCTCGAAGGGTCTCTACGCCACGCCGGCCATGCGTCTCAGCCAGCGCGTGGAGCGCGCAAACGTCGCCATGCCGACGCCGATGCGCGCGCCGGTCGAGGGTCCGGGCACCTGGGCGCTCGAAAGCGCGATGGACGAGCTCGCTCACCGCCTCGGCATCGATCCGCTCGACCTGCGTCTGGTCAACCATGCGGATACGGATCCGGCAACGGGCCAGCCCTGGTCGTCAAAGAAGCTGCGCGAAGCTTATGAGGAAGGCGCCCGCCTGTTCGGCTGGCGCGAGCGGCCGCGCAATCCGCAACGCGATGGCGATTGGCTGATCGGCTATGGCATGGCGACCTGCAGCATGGGCTGTTTTCGCAACCCGACACCTGCGGCCGAAGTCAGGTTGCGCAGGGACGGCACGGTGCTCATCCGCACCGGCACCCAGGACATAGGAACCGGAACACTCACCATCTTTCCGCAGATCGCGGCGGACGTGCTGGGCCTGCCGATGGAGAAGGTGGGCTTGGAAATGGGCGATACACAGCTGCCGGAGGCGGGGCCGA
This sequence comes from Mesorhizobium sp. M0244, assembly GCF_040321795.1. Lineage (NCBI taxonomy): Bacteria > Pseudomonadati > Pseudomonadota > Alphaproteobacteria > Hyphomicrobiales > Phyllobacteriaceae > Mesorhizobium > Mesorhizobium sp. M0244. The sequence goes on from NZ_JAMYSE010000045.1 coordinate 24,952, forward strand.
CCTATGGCTCATCATCGACGATGGGGGTAGGCGCGGCAGTGCTCGCCGCCGCCGAAGATGCACGTTCGCAGCTTGCCCGTCTTGCCAATCTGCTGCCGGACGAAGTGGAGATGCAAAACGGCCATATTCGCCGCAGGGGCGCTGCCGGCGGTCAGACGATCGCCGACGTGATGAGTCATACCGACATCGGCGAGATCATCGGCTCCGGCTCGTTCGATCCGGCGCAGTATGGCAAAGGCCTTGCGATGCGCACTTTCGGCGCGATCTTCATGGAGGTCGGCGTCGATCCGGGGCTCGGCCTGCTCAGGCTTCGTCGCGCGATCGGCAGCTACAGCGCCGGCCGTATCGTCAATCCCCGCACCGCACGCAGCCAGATGACGGGCGGCATCATCTGGGGATGGGGCATGGCGGCGATGGAGCAGAGCAGGCACGAACCAGTGCTTGGACGGTTCCTGTCGAAGAACCTTTCCGGGGTCGCCATTCCGGTCAACGCCGACATTCCCGGCGATATCATAATCCACTTCGTCGACGAGGTGGACGAGCATGCAAGCCCGATTGGCGGCAAGGGCATCGGCGAGCTCGGCGCCACCGGCGTTGCCGCAGCGGTGGCCAATGCCGTCTTCGACGCTACAGGCAAGCGAATCCGGGAGTTGCCGATCACGCCGGAAAAACTGCTGTGAAGGACTAGGCCCGCTATTGCCCTGCGATAGCGGGTCTTGAGCTGGTGGATATGTCCTCTGCGTTGAATGGGCTCGCCGAGGCTTAGGAATATTGGCGGCCTTCCAGACAAATGGTCTTCACCCCATCTCAGGCGCCTTCCCGGAAAGCGTCTGCTCGACCAGATTGACGTAGTAGCGCATCACCGTCGGCACGATCTCGTCGTTGAAGACGTAGCGGTCGCCGTGCAGGCCTTCCCCCGGGCCGACCTCGCCGGCGCCGATCCACGCGTAGCAGCCGCCGGCGTCGCGGATCATGAAAGCGAAATCCTCGCAGCCAAGGCTCGGGCTGAACGCGGTCAAGACATTCTCCCGGCCGACGACGGATGCCGCCGCCTCGATGGTGCGGGCCGTCGCGTCCGCCGTGTTGATCAGCGACGGGTAGCCCTTCCGGTAATCGAGCCTTGCCCTGAGCGAATGCGCGGCGGCGATGCCTTGTGCGATCTCGCCGATCAGCGTCTCGCAGTGGTCGGAAAGTCCGGGCTCGAAGAAGCGGCAGGTGCCTTGCAGCCAGACCTTGCCCGGCACGATGTTGCCGACATTGCCGCCATGGATCTGCGTGAGACTGACGACCAGCGCGGATTGTGGGTCGACCGAACGGCTGACAATGCGCTGGACGGCTTGCACGAAGGCGCCCGCGGCCAGGATCGGATCATCGCCGAGCTGCGGCATGGCGACGTGGGCGCCAAAACCCTCGAAAGTCAGCTCGAAATTGTCGACGGCCGCCATCTGCGGTCCGACGCGGGCGGCGATCGTTCCCAGCCTGACGCCCGGCCAGTTGTGGACCGCATAGACCGCCTCGACCGGGAAGCGTTTGAACAGGCCGTCTTCGATCATGCGCATACTGCCGCCCTCGTTTTCCTCGGCCGGCTGAAAGACGAAAGTGACGGTGCCGTCGAAGTTGCGCGACTCACCGAGCAACTTGGCGGCGCCGAGCAGCATGGCGGTGTGGCCATCATGGCCGCAGGCGTGCATCACGCCCTCTCTCCTCGAAGCATAGGGCACGCCGGTTTTCTCCAGCACCGGAAGTGCGTCCAGCTCGGCGCGAAGGCCGATGGCGCGCGCGCCGCTACCGCTGCGCAAGACACCGACGACCCCGGTGCTGCCGATCCCCTCATGGACTTCGTCGACGCCGAACGAGCGCAGTTTCTCTGCAACGAAACGTGCCGTTTCGTACTCCTTGAATCCGAGCTCGGGATTGGCATGAATATGGTGCCGCCAGCCTACGACCTCTGGTGTCAGCGCGGCGATGGGGTCATTATGCATGATACCTCCTTCCATGCCGGCAAAGGACGGCGTGGTTTGATCCTGCCACCATAAAAAGCCGGACGAGAGGCGTCTTGAACCGGATTGACCATGGCTAAGACGAAAGACGTGCAAGCGGCAGAGACCGGGAAATACTGGCGCCATCCGTGCTTTCCCGACCTTGGCCTGTTCGAGGCGCGCTTCACCCGGCACCGTTACGACTTGCACACGCACCCGACCTATGTGATCGCCCTGATCACCTCCGGCTGCGAGCGTATTCGCATCGGACGCCAAAGCGTTCTCGCCCCGGCAGGCGCCATTGCCGTCGTCAACCCCGAGGAGTGGCATGACGGCGAACGCGGTGCGGATGAAGGCTGGGGTTACCGGACCTTTTATCCTTCGGTGCCGCTGATGACGGCGATCGCCCGCGAGTTGGGCCGGGATGGCGCTCCGGTTTTTTCACGCGCGATCATCGAAGACTGCGCTCTCGCCGCAGCGTTGATGGCAGCACATCAGGGCTCGACATCCCGTGACGCAGTGACGTCCGAAACATCCCTGCTCGGTGCACTGAAGCGGCTCATTGTTGGTCATGGCGACCCGACCGGCCAGGCCGAAGAGATTGAACACTCCGGATCGCGACGCAGGTTCTCGCTCTACCGGGAACTCGTGGAGGGCGAGCTTGGCTCGCAACTCGACCTTCAGCGGCTTGCCGGCGCGGCTGGCGTGACCCGGTTCCAGGTCATCCGGGACTTCAACAAGGCGATCGGCCTCACGCCGGCGGCCTATATCCGTGACCGGAGATTGCGCCGGGCGAGCGCGCTGATCGAACAGGGATTTGGCCTCGCCGACGCCGCCATGGCGGCAGGTTTCGCCGACCAGAGCCATCTTTCCCGTACGTTCCGGGCCGCGCGGGGCATGACGCCGGGCATGTTCAGAAGAGCAGGCTAGGCGCTCCTGAACAGACAAGCTTGCGCGCCAATGCTTGCTGCGCAATGCTGACGCAGCTCGGTGGGGGGAATCATGCGAAAAATCTTGGCATCGACGCTGTTGCTCGCGGCAGTGCTGTCGGCAACGGCTGCCCAGGCGCTGGACAGCAGCGGCACGCCGGTCGTCGTATCGCCGCTTGCCTCCCGCACCGAGACTGCGTCCGGCCAGCCGATCACGCTGCCGCAGAAGGACGTGCAGGTCCTGGTCTCGGCCTATGAGATCGCGCCGGGCGCGACCTTGCCGGTCCACAAGCATCCATTTCCCCGCTATGCCTATGTCGAGGCCGGCACGCTTCAGGTCACCAATGTCGAGACCGGCAAGAGCACTACCTATCAGACCGGCGACTTCATCGTGGAGATGATCGGGCAGTGGCATCAAGCGACCAATGTCGGCGCCGATCCGGTCAAGCTGCTGGTCATCGATCAGGTCGAAGAAGGCACCAAAAACACGGTGTTGCGCCAGTAATTGTCAGTTCTGAACACAGCGTCCGTGGGGGATCCAGTACAGCGCGTCACAGACATCAGAACGCGAACCCCTCCGGCAAATTATGATTCCAATAGCCTTCCTCGACGAGTTCACTGATCTGCCAGCCCTCGGGCGTGCGCACGACGCGGTCGCGATACCAGAGCCCTTGGAAGAAGACCTGCTTTTTGCCTGCGCCGAGGTCGACCACCATCGGGCATGAACAATGCACGCGCGCGCTGGCCTCATCCCCTCGGAGATCAAGAAGGATTGTCGAAATGGCGTGCTGCGAGATCAATATCTTCGAGAGGGCGCCCTTCATGTAAGCAACATGCTCATCCACACCGCTCCTGATTCCACCTGTTACAATGTCGTCAAGCACGGCATCGGGCGTGAATATTTTCCGATAGGCTTCCCAGTCGCGATCGTCCACGGCGTAGCAATAGCGAACAAACAGCTGTTCGATCTCAAGCCGATCCGAAACCTCCTGCAGTGAAAGGGTCATGTCTTGTCTCCGCGGTTGGCGGCACTAATGCCGCATGCGCCAAGCCTGCCCCGACATTCCGATCATATTCGCCTTGATGGTACTCCGAGCGACCTCGCCATGCGGCTGGGCATGCAGATCCGAATGCTCACTTAGCCTTCGCATTCGCCCGGTCGGCAGCGGCGGCCAGCACGGCTCGATCCCCCTACTCGTACAAGGGGCGGATGGAGATGGCATTGACGCGCCAACCTTCCGGCGTCCGCACCAGCCGGTGGAGATAGCTGGCGCCCACCGTCCAGAACCGGGCGCCGATCCAGTGGGTTGCGCGGACATGGCTGCGTGCAACCGCATTGTTATCCCCGCCGTCGACAGTGATGTTGGTGATGAGATGCTGGGTGGCGTCGAAGCCCGGCAGCAGCCCTTGCCATTGGGCGATCAGCGCGTCGCGGTCGCTGATCGCCACCTCGCCGCCGAAAAGGCTCGTATAGTCGGTCGTAACGCGGGCCGCAAAATAGGATTTGACCCGGCCCCATTCACGCAGGTCGGCATAGAGGCCGATCCCGGAAATTGCCTCGGCGATCGCGATCCTGTCTTCGGCCGTCAACGCATCTCCCGAGGCGCTCAAGGCGGGCGCCGAAACAGCGGAAATCATCGTCGCGGACACTGCTGAGGCGAAGATATGCCGCCGGGTGACGAGGCTCATTGTCCCGCCTCCCCTGCACCGCCCAGCGTCGCGCGGAAGTGCGCGGCGACGGCATCGCTCGCCGCCTTCACCGGCGCGGCACGATCGTAGAAATCGAACTGAGTGACCTTGTCGAGCCACAGCTCCTGCTTGGAACTGGTCAGCCGCGCGTAGAATTTGTGCGCACCCTGCGGGATGGCAGCCGCCTCGCTATGCACCATCAGAAAGGGCTGATGCAGGCGCGGAGCCGCCTGGATCGCGTCGAACGTCAGCCAGCCGCGCCAGAAGGCCGGATCGGCCTCATTGCGCCAGGCCGGGATCATGCCGCGATCGGGCTGGGTGTAATAAGGCACCTTGAACATGATCGCGCGCTCGTCGGTCAGGCTCGCGGCGGGCAAGAACGCCTGTCTGCCGGTGCGGCGATACTCGGCCGCGGCCGCGTCGCCCGCGGCCTCAAGCCTGGCGATGCCGTCCCTGCCGCCATAGGTCTGCTCGACCACTTCGGCATCCTGCAACCAGGGCGCAACGAGGGCGACCGACTTGATCGCGGCGTTTTCGGCCGCGGCGGTGACCATATAGCCGGAGCTGGCGCAAATCCCGAACCCGCCGATGCGGTCCTGATCGGTCTCGGGCCGGGTCGCGAGATATGCGGCCGCCGCTTCGATGTCGGCGATCTTGGCGTTGGGGTCCTCGTACTGGCGGCGCACGCCGCCGCTTTCACCCCAGCCGCGAAAATCGAAGGTCAAGGCGACGAACCCACGATCGGCCATCTCGCGGGCGTAGCGGGCCGGCATTTGTTCCTTCACCGTCATCCAGGCGCCGGTCACGACCAGGGCGGGCCGAGGTTTCGCCGCGTCCAGATCCTCTGGCAGATAGAGCTCGCCGACGATCTGCTCACCGTGCGAGGCGAAAATGACGCGCTTGACGCGCGGTGCGGCGACGGCATTGGAGGCGGCGAGCGCCACGGTTATTGCTGCGGCAAGTGTGAGGGTTTTGAGCATTGGAGTCACCCTTGGTTTCGAGCGAAGCGGGGCGCAATCGAATCGGAAAAGCCACCTTCTCAGCGCTCACCGGCCAGTCGGCCGGGCAACGGCTTCAGCGGGTAATGCGCCCAGTGGAAGGCGTCCGACTGGTACATGTCGGTCAAAAAATTCTGTGCCTCGGCGATCTTGCCGTCCTTGATGCGAAACATCAGCGCGTAGAGCTGGTCGATCTCGGGACCTGAGCCGACATTCGACCAGCCGCGATGAATGTCGACGACGAGGTCGCCTTGCGCCTGGAAGAAGATCGGCTCGGCCTTGAACTTGCCGTCGGCCAAGCCACGGAAGAAGGCGACCACCTCGTCCGGCCCGCGCTTGTCGCCGGCGAGCGGATGATGGCCGGGAATGCGCCACACGATGTCGGGCGCGAGGAAGGGCCGCACGGCCTCCGGGTTCCCGGTCGCGTAGGCTGCGTAGTAGTCCTTGACGAGTTGGATATTGCTGTCTTCCTGCGGGCCGCCATTCGCTGAGGCGGCAGACACCGCCAAGAGAGCGCCTGCGGCGAGCGAAGCGAGCCTGGTCATGGTCCTGTCTCCTTGACTATTCGAGCCATCGCAACAGCGAGGCGCATTCGTCGAGCCCAACATGAGGCTTTTTGTTCGCCGGAAAAACCCGTAGAGTTCGACAGGGCTATTTGGAAAGTCCTTACAATGCGCCTCGACCAGTTCAGCGGCATCGTCGCCTTGGTCAGGGTTGCAGAGGCCAAAAGCTTCACCCGCGCCGCCGCCGAGCTCGGCGTCGCTCCGGCCTCGTTGAGCGAGGCCGTCAAGGGGCTCGAGGAGCGTCTGGGAGTGCGGCTTCTCAACCGCACGACCCGCAGCGTTGGCTTGACCGAAGCAGGTGCCCAATACCTCGACCGTGTGCGCCCGGCAGCCGAAGACATCTGGGCGGCTGGTGCGGCTCTGCGCGAGAGCCGCGATCGTCCCGCCGGAACACTGCGGCTCAGCCTGCCGTGGATCGCCGCTCCGCTGCTGATCGAGCCGCTGATGCGGCCGTTCATGGATGCTTATCCCGAAGTGCGGCTCAATCTGATCTTCGACGACAGCTTCGTCGACATTGCCGCCGAGGGCTTCGACGCCGGCCTGCGCATCGGCGAGCTTCTCGAAAAAGATATGATCGGCGCGCGTCTGGGCCGGCCCCTGCAGATGGTCGTGGTGGCGAGCCCTGATTATCTGGCGCGCAACGGCACGCCGAAGCGGCCGGCCGACCTCGCCGCTCATCGCTGCATCGCATTCGCCCTCACCCGCACCCGCGCGATTTCGCCCTGGGAGTTCACGGTAGATGGACGCGAAGTCGCATTCACGCCGGACGCATGTCTGGTCGTGAACACGCTTCCGCTGTGCATTACCGCCGCCGCGCAAGGGCTTGGCCTCGCCTTCGCGGTCGAAGGCCTCGCCGCGCCGCTTCTCGCCTCAGGCGCGCTGGTCAAGGTGCTGGAGTCTTTCTGTCCAGCTTACGAGCCGCTTCATCTCTATTATCCCAGCCGCCGCCTCGTACCACCGAAGCTGCGGGCCTTCATCGACTTCGTGCGCGCGAATTCTCACAAGTTGCGGATCTGATGTGGCGTTGCGAGAACCGCCACAGCACGAGCCAAGACCCGCTCAGCCCCAGGCGCCGACCATCTGCCTGGTAGTTGCGTTGAGCCGGTTGAATGCGTTGATCAGGGCAATCTGGACGACCAGGGCGGCAAGCGCCTTTTCGTCATAGTGCCGGGCGGCTTCATCCCAGACCGCATCCGGCACCGGGTCCGGCCGGTCGGCCAACCGGGTTGCCGCCTCGGTCAGCGCCAGCGCAGCGCGTTCGGCGTCGGTGAAATAAGGTGTTTCCCGCCAGGCGGACACGGTGAAGACGCGCTCATCCTTTTCACCGGCCTTCTTCAATTCGCGCGCATGCATATCGATACAGACACTGCATCCGTTGATCTGACTGGCGCGCAAATGGACGAGCTTGCGCGTCACATAGGACAGGTCAGCCGTTTCCGTCGACTTGTCCAAAGCGAGCAGCGCCTGCAGGGCGCCGGGAATGAGCATCACCGGGTTTTTCAATCGTGCTTGCATAATGGTCTCCTTCACGCGTGTCTTCGCAAGCCGGACATTCGGCTTTCGGTTTGTCGGATTCTGTCAATTCGCCCGTCGCCTTGTGGCGCCAGAGCGGGCAGGTCAGCTCGGCGTAGCGGCATCCAAACCAATAACCCGCGAGCTATGAGTAACGTATAACTCTGGAGTTATGAATGTGTCAAGCGTCGGAATGGCAGGAGCAAGCGCCGCGGCGTATTGGTGAGCCAACACTTCCGGCTTTCATGGCACAAGGCCCGATGCTACCGCTGGCCATCTGAAATCATCAACGGATCCCTCATGACCGAGACCGAACGCCCTCGCCTGCCGCTGATCGAGATCTGCGTCGAAGGCATAGACGGCCTGCTGGCCGCGCAAGCGGCCGGCGCCGACCGCGTCGAGCTCTGTGCCAGCCTGATCGAAGGCGGCATCACGCCGAGCTTCGGCACCGTGCGCACGGCGCTTGAGCTGGCGACGATCCCGTCTCACGTCATCGTGCGGCCGCGCGGCGGCGATTTTCTCTATAGCGACGCCGAATATCATTCGATGCTCGCCGATGTCCGCGCGCTCGGCGAACTCGGCGTTGCCGGTGTTGTCGTCGGCTGCCTCGATGCCGACGGCACTATCGATGAGCAGCGCATGAGCGAACTGGTGCAGGCGGCGGGACGATTGAACGTCACCTGCCACCGCGCCTTCGACATGACACGCGACCCGACAGAGGCGCTGGAAGCGCTGATCCGCTGCAAGGTCGGCCGCGTACTGACCAGCGGCCAGCGCGACACGGCGCTCGAGGGCGCAGCCCTGCTCGCCGATCTTGTCAGACAGGCCGGCGACCGCATCATCATCCTCGGCTGCGGCGGGCTTGCCCCCGAGAATATCGCCGAGGTGCGGAGGAGAACCGGGGTGAGCGAGATGCACTTTGCCGCGCTCAAGGACGTGCCGAGCGCCATGCGCTACCGCAACCCGAAAGTCGGCATGGGTGGCACCGACCTCGACCGCGAATACCGCAACACCGTGACCGACGAAGCGCTGGTGGCGGCGACCATCGCGGCTGCCCGGACATGATCCTGGAAGATCGAAGAAAAACATGATCAAAATGCGTTTGCCGATCGAGCGAGTTTCGCCGCAGGATGAGCCCGCAATCCTCGCGCTCAACAACGAGCACGCTGCCGAATTGTCCTGGCTCGAACCCGAGCGCCTTTCCTTCCTGCTCGGCGAAGCGTTTTACGCGCGCCGTATCGGTGCGCTCGATGCCTTCATCATGACCTTCGACCAGGACGCGAGCTACGACAGCCCGAACTTCCTGTGGTTTCACGAGCGCTATCCGCGGTTCGTCTACGTCGATCGCGTCGTGGTCGGCGCCAAAGCGCGCGGCCGCGGCCATGCCCGCCGGCTGTACGAGGATCTGTTCGACCACGCCATGCGCGCCGGCCAGGCGATCGTCACCTGCGAAGTCAATGCCGAGCCACCCAATCCGGCGTCGGACGCCTTCCACGCGGCACTCGGCTTTGTGGAAGTGGGCGACGCGGTAATCCACGGCGGCAAGAAGGCGGTGCGCTATTATCTAAAACGGATCGCCGGCTGAACGGCGGGCGCTGTTCACCCTACCAATTGCGGTTCAGCCAGGAGCGGGCTGGCTTTTCGACGATGTAATAGCTGCACAGCGCGCAAGCGAACATCGCGGCCAGCATCAGCAGCGGCGAACTGCCTTGTGTGTCGACGAATTGGTAAAAGGGCTGCTGCCAAAGATAGAGCGAATACGACCACAGCCCCAGCATTGTCATCGGCCGGGAGGACAGAAACTCGGTCAGGTACCGGCTGCCGAAGTCGAGCGAATTGACGGCCAGCGCCAATAGCGGCACCGCAACCAGATAGTGGATCGGGGTGGATACGGCAGCCATGAAAAGGAGCACAGCCACGACAGCCGCCGCCAGGGCGACATGCGGGCCCTTAAGCAGCCCCGGCAGCCTGTCGTCGGCCTTGAGCAGGCATATCACCGCCGACAGCAGGATCGAGGCGATGTGCACATCGGTGCGCCAATAGGTGTCCTCGTAGCCCATCCCGAACACCCAGTAGGAGATGGCGCCGTTCGCCATGGCTAGCAGCGACAAGGCGCCGAGCAGCATGATGACGCGGGACCGCCCCCAGACGACGACGCTGATCAGCGCCAGAATGATATAGGCATGCTCTTCGACGCAGAGCGACCAGATATGGTCGAGCGCACCCGCGCGGGTGACGAGAATTCCGGCGTAGTTGTAGCTGAACGTCAGCGCCGTCAGCGCCGCCTTCCACTTGAAGGCGATGAATGTGCCGGACAAGGCGATCATCGCGGCGACGACGAAGATGAGCAGTGCCGGGTAGATGCGGGAGAACCGGCGTTTGAAGAATTTCTTCAACGGATAGTGTTCGACAAACAGGATCTCAGCCATCAGCCGGCCGCTGAGCACGAAGAAGAATTCAACGCCCAGGACGCCGAGATTGATGCCGGGAACGGGAAAGAAATGGCCGATCAGCACCAGTGCGATCGACAGGCCGCGCCAGCCGTCGAGATAGGCAAGCCTCGCTCTTGACGCTGTGTCGGCGACAGGCCTGGACACGATAAGGCGCGTCGCGGAGATGTCCGTCATGCCGGTCCCTTCGTTGAACCTGCGAAAGGCGGACTGGAGGCCGCATTCCTCCAGCGATATTGCAGCGCACCAGAACTTTGTGCAAGTGCGAGATAACGACACGCCTTGCAGTATTGCACGAACAAGATGCGGGATGACAAAAAGGGGCCGTCAAGGCCCCTTCCCCAAAACCGACGGTCTGTAGTCTCAGGCGTTGGCGGCAGCCACCGCCCTTTTGGCCATGACCACGATCAGGTTGGCGCGGTAGTCGGCCGACGCATGCATGTCGCTCATCAGACTGTCCGCCGCGACTTTAACGCCGGCCAGCGCGGAGGCCTCGAAGCTTGCGGCAAGTGCCGCCTCGATCTCCTTCGAGCGGAAGACGCCACTGTCGCCGGCGCCGGTGACGGCGACGCGGACGCCGTCATCGCCGTTAGCCACGAAGACGCCGACGATCGCATAGCGCGATGCCGGATTGCGGAACTTTTCATAGGCGGCCTTGGCCGGCGCGGTGAAGGTCACCGCGGTGATGATCTCGCCTTCCTCCAGCGCCGTCTCGAACAGGCCGGTGAAAAACGCCTCGGCGGCAATCTCGCGCTGGTTGGTGACGATGATCGCGCCCAGCGCCAGCAGGGCCGCCGGATAGTCGGCAGCCGGGTCGTTGTTGGCGATCGAGCCACCGATCGTGCCCTTGTAGCGAACGGCGGGATCGCCGATCAGCGAAGCCATGTGGGCCAAGGCAGGACAGGCTTGCTTCAGCCCCTTATCGCGGGCGACGTCGTAATGCGTCGTGCCGGCGCCAATGGTGATGGTCCTGCCCGCCACCTTGACGCCCTGTAGCTCCTTGATGTGCGACAGGTCGACGAGGTCAGAAGGTGCGGCAAGCCGCGTCTTCATCGCGGGGATCAGCGTCATGCCGCCCGACAATGGCTTTGCATCGCCGCTCTTGAGCAGTTGGACCGCATCGGCGACCGAGGTGGCGCGGTGGTAGGTGACTGGATACATGGGATTCTCCCCTAAAAGGTGAATAGTGAATAGTGAATAGTGAATGGTCAGGTTGGCGCCGAGTTCGTCTTCCCATTCACCATTCACTATTCACTTCTGTTTCTCACTGTTTCGCCGCCGCCCGGATCGCCGCCCAGACCGTCGCCGGCGATGCCGGCATGGCGAGATCGGTGATGCCGATGGCGTCGGTGATGGCGTTGATCACTGCCGGCGGCGAGCCGATGGCGCCGGCCTCGCCGCAGCCCTTGATGCCGAGCGGATTGCCGGGGCATGGCGTGTTCGAGGTCGACACATTGAATGACGGCAGGTCGGCGGCGCGCGGCATGGTGTAGTCCATGTAGCTCGCCGTCAGAAGCTGGCCGCTTGCGTCGTAGTAGGCGCCTTCCAGCAGGGCCTGGCCGATGCCCTGGGCGATACCGCCATGCACCTGGCCCTCGACGATCATCGGGTTGATGATGTTGCCGAAATCGTCGGCGGCGACGAACTGGACGATCTCGGTGGTGCCGGTTTCCGGATCGATCTCGACCTCGCAGATATAACAGCCGGCCGGGAAGGTGAAGTTCGACGGGTCGTAGAATGCCGTCTCCTTCAGCCCAGGCTCCATGCCGCCCGGCAGATTGTGGGCGGTATAGGCGGCAAGCGCCATCTGGAACCAGGGCACGCTTTTGTCGGTGCCGGTGACCTTCAACGCACCGTCTTCGATGACGATGTCGCCCTCGTCGGCCTCGAGCAGGTGTGCGGCGATCTTCTTGGCCTTGGCCTCGACCTTGTCGAGCGCCTTGGCGACGGCCGACATGCCGACGGCACCGGAGCGCGAGCCATAGGTGCCCATGCCCATCTGCACCTTGTCGGTATCGCCATGCACGATCGAGACACTGTCGATCGGCACGCCAAAGCGTTGGTTGACCAGCTGCGCGAAGGTTGTCTCATGACCCTGGCCATGGCTGTGCGAGCCGGTCAGCACCTCGATGGTGCCGACGGCGTTGACGCGCACCTCGGCCGATTCCCACAGGCCGACACCGGCGCCAAGCGAACCGACCGCCGCTGATGGGGCAAGCCCGCAGGCCTCGATGTAACAGCTCATGCCGATGCCGCGCAGCTTGCCCTTGCCGGCGGCCGCCGCCTTGCGCCGGGCAAAGCCGGCATAGTCGGCGGCCTTCATCGCCGCATCCAGCGACGCGGCATAATCGCCGGCGTCATAGTTCATGATGACGGGCGTCTGATGCGGAAACGAGGTGATGAAATTGGTTCGGCGAAGTTCCGCCGGCGACACGCCCAGCTCGCGGGCGGCCGTCTCCATCGTGCGTTCGAGCACGTAGGTGGCTTCCGGGCGCCCTGCCCCGCGATAGGCATCGACCGGCGCGGTGTTGGTGTAGACCGCGCGCACATTGGCATGGATCGCCGGAATATCGTACTGGCCCGACAACAGCGTCGCGTAAAGAATGGTCGGCACACAGGACGAGAACAGCGACATGTAGGCGCCGAGATTGGCGATCGTGTCCACCCTCAGCCCAGTGATCCTGTTGTTCTGGTCGAAGGCCATCTCCACCGTCGAGACATGGTCGCGGCCATGCGCGTCGGTGAGAAAGCTTTCGGTGCGGTCGGCCACCCATTTGACCGGCACGCCGGTTTTCTTTGATGCCCACAGGCAGACGATCTCTTCCGGGTAGATGTAGATTTTCGAGCCGAAGCCGCCGCCGACGTCAGGCGCAATGACGCGCAGCTTGTTTTCCGGCGCGATGTTGTAGAAGGCGCTCATCACCAGCCGGGCAAGATGCGGGTTCTGCGACGTCGTCCAGCAGGTGTAATGGTCCTCGGCCTTGTCGTAATGACCAAGAGCCGCGCGCGGCTCCATCGCGTTGGGGACCAGCCGGTTGTTGACGATCTTCATGCGGGTGACGTGAGCGGCAGAATTGATCGCTGCGTCGGTTGCCTTGCCGTCGCCGAGCTCCCAGTCGAAGATCAGATTGTTCTCGGCTTCCGGGTGGATCTGCGGCGCCCCTTTTTCGAGCGCCTGGGAAGCCTCGACGACCACCGGAAGCTCCTTGTAGGTGATATCGACCGCTTCGGCCGCATCGCGAGCCTGGCCCTTGGTTTCGGCGACCACGACGACGACCGCGTCGCCGACATAGCGGACCCGGTCGACGGCCAGCGGCGACCACGCGCCCATCTTCATCGGCGTGCCATCCGTGGAATGGATCATCCAGCCGCAGATGAGATTGCCGATGCCGTCGGCCTTGAGCTCCTTGCCGGTCAGGACGCCGATGACGCCCGGCATCGCCTTCGCCTTGCTGACGTCGATGCTGTCGATCGCTGCATGCGCGTGCGGGCTACGCACGAAGAAAGCGTGCTTCATGCCGGGAACCACCATGTCGTCGACGTAACGGCCGGCGCCGGTGATGAACCTCTTGTCTTCCTTGCGCGCTACGCGAGCGCCAATACCTTCAATGCCCATCGCAGAAATTCCTCCCGAATTCCGAAGTGATGTGAATAGTGAATGGTGAATGGTGAATGGTGAGATCGGATCTTCGTCTTGGCCTGCAACTGCCGAGTACTGACTAACTATTCACCACTTCACTATTCACTCTCTCTCTCACGCCGCTTGCCTGACCTCGCCGCCCGCAGCAGCCAGGATCGCCTTGACAATATTGTGGTAGCCGGTGCAGCGGCAGATGTTGCCTTCGAGCTCGGCGCGCACCGTCGCCTCGTCGAGGCCTTCGGGATGGCGCTTGATCATGTCGACCGCCGCCATGATCATGCCCGGCGTGCAAAAGCCGCATTGCAGCCCGTGATGCTCCTTGAACGCCGCCTGCACCGGATGCAGCTCGACGCCTTCCGCCAGGCCTTCGATGGTCACGATGGTCGACCCGGAGGCTTGCACCGCCAGCAGCGTGCAGGATTTTACCGCCTTGCCGTCGACATGGACCACACAGGCGCCGCATTGCGAGGTATCGCAGCCGACATGGGTGCCGGTCAGGCCGAGTGTCTCCCGCAAGAAATGAACCAGCAACGTACGGTCTTCGGCGACGCCGCTGACCCGCTTTCCGTTGACCGTCAACGAAATGTCCGACATGAAACCTCCCTGGGTATTATCTTGGTCGTTCTGGCGTCGGTGGTGCCCGAGCCCTCCGTCTGTCCGCTATTCTTATACCGCATAAAGCACGGAGAAAAAGTGCCGCGGAACGCCGAGATTGCGAGAATGCAGTTCGGCCGAAAATCCGCCTATTGTACTTTCGGTCACGCAAAGGCAGGGTAACGGTGCAACGAAGCGAAAACTCGATCGCTGTGCGATGTCGCCCTTCCGGCCATGAGCGGCTGGGGCGGCAGGCCGATTTCAGCCGATGCCGTGTTTTCTGAGAACTTCCTGCTCGTCGCCTGACACCCACCCAAATACTTTAGCCTCTTCGTCCAGCTTCTGCACCAGGTAGTGGACATCGAAATCTATCGAGACGTCCGGTCGGCCTTTGCGGGTATAGGTTGACGTCCAGGCGACGTGGGTAACACAATGATGCTCGTCTATCGGCGAGATGCGAACATCCCGTATTCGCATCTCCTTCGTGCCGATCGCTCGATAATGAGCATAGCCTTGTTCGATAAACTGCCTGAACTGGTCGTCGTTCTTCCCGACCGTGACGCCGGCAGGCGACGCCGCGATGAAGGCGGAGGCATAAACCGATGCGACTTCATCCATATCGGCATGGCCGGCGAGAGATTTCTGGAAAAGCTGCTCGTACCTTTCGAACAACTTCCTGACCTGTGTTTCCATGGATCACGCTCTCTTCCAGTATGGTTTTGGATCTGAAGTTTCTGAACGTTGATGCCGTCAAAAATAGCAGAAACCTCAGATCCGTCATGTTGGCTCATTGCCAAAGCGCCGCTTCAAGACAACAATGACTTCGACGCCGGCGCGCCAGACGCGCACAAAAAGAGCGTCGGAGGAAATGTAGGAGGAAGCCGCTGGCCAGTTCCCGGACGCGCTATGCATGCGGCCTGTCGGTGCTCACCACCGACGAATCCGACGCGGATGCGTTCGCCCGGGCGGTGGCAGCGGAAGCCGTGGCCATCGATGCCGGGTTCGCCCTCCTGTTTTTCTCGCAGAGCCTCATCGAGGCCGTCGCCCTGTCGGAAGCGCTGAAGACCCACGCACCGGCGCTCGACTATGCCGGCTGCTCGACGGCCGGCGAGATTACGCCCAAAGGCCTGGAGGGAGGCCAGATCCTGGCTATGTTGCTTCCCTCCGCATCGTTTTCGGCAGCCAGCACCATGGTCGAAAATCTGTCCTCATCAGGCATGGACGGGATCACCGGCGAAGTCGAGGCGCTGAGGCGTTCGTTACGCGGGCGCATCGGGCACGAGCGAGCCGACACCACTTTTGCGCTCTGCTTCATCGACGGGCTGTCCTATGCCGAAGAAGCGGTGACCTCCGCCATCCATTGGGGGCTCGACGATATTCCACTGATCGGCGGGTCCGCCGGCGATGATTTGAAATTCGAGACGACGCGGCTGATCTCGAATGGCAAAGTTACCTCCGACAGCGCCATCATCGTGCTGATCACCACGGAAATTCCTTTCCACGTGTTCAAGACCGACAATTTCGTCCCCACCGACGAGAAGCTGGTGGTGACGGCGTCCGATCCCGATCGCCGCATCGTGCGGGAATTCAACGCCATGAACGCCGCCGAGGAATATGCGGCGGCGGTCGGCATGGTCGCGCAGATGCTGACGCCACTGAGTTTTGCCTCGCATCCGGTGGTGGTGAAGGTCGGCGGCGAATTTTACTGCCGCTCGATCCAGAAGATGCACGCGGACGGCTCGCTGTCGTTCTTCTGCGCCATCGACGATGGCGTCGTGCTTGCCGTCGCCCAGCCCAAGGACATGGTGGAGGCGACCCGCGCCGCGCTCAGCGACGTCGGCGAAAGGCTGGGCGGCATCGACATGATCATCGGTTTCGACTGCGTGCTGCGCAGGCTCGACGCGCGCAACCGCCAGGTCTTTCGGGAGATTTCGGAACTCTACAAGGTCAACAACGTCATCGGCTTCAGCACCTATGGCGAACAGTACCGGTCGATGCATCTGAACCAGACCTTCACCGGCATCGCCTTCGGTGAACGCAAGGCGGCCGAAGCGGCGGAGTAGGAAATCCGGGATGCCGCTCAGGGACATCGACGACCTGGAAAGGCTAAAGAAGATCAACGCGGCGCTGATCAGCCGCGTCGAGCGTTCCATGGACCAGCAAGGCAATGCCTTTTCGCTGTTCCAGACCGCCATTTCGCTCGAGAACCGGGTGCGCAATCGCACCGAGGAACTGCATTCGACCTTGCGCCGGCTGGAGCAGTCGAACATCGACCTGAACGCGGCCAAAGAAAACGCCGAGCTGGCGAACCTGTCCAAGACCAGGTTCCTGGCGGCCGCCAGCCACGACGTGCTGCAGCCGCTGAACGCCGCGCATCTGTCGGTGTCGGCGCTTGCCGAGGTTCAGACCAGCGAGGAAGGCAGAAACCTGGTCCGCCAGGTCGAGCGGTCGCTGGAGACGATGGAGGACCTGCTCCGCACCTTGCTCGACATTTCCAAGCTCGATGCCGGCGTCGTGCAGCCAGACATCGCCGATGTCAGCCTGGAGACGCTGTTTTCGTCGCTGCGTTCGGATTTCCAGCCGGTCGCCGAGATGAAAGGGCTGACGCTGAAGTTCCGGCCGGTCAACGCGCTGGTTCGTTCGGACCGCACCTTGCTGCGCCGCATCCTGCAGAACATCCTTTCCAATGCGCTGCGCTATACCCGCTCCGGCGGCGTGCTGGTCGGCACCAGGCATCGCGGCGACACGATCCGCATCGACGTCGCCGATACCGGCTGCGGCATCCCCGACGACCAGCGCGAAGCCGTGTTCGAGGAATTCCACCGCGGCACCATCTCGGCCGATGCAGCGCTTGCCGGCGGCGGGCTGGGGCTGGGGCTGGCGATCGTGCGCCGCATCGCCGCGGCACTCGGCCATCCCGTCACGTTTTCGTCGAAGGTCGGACATGGCACGATTTTCCATATCGACGTTCCGGTCGGGATCGGCGCCACCGTCGATGCCATCGCCAGCACCGCCGACATGGAGCGGCCGCGCGGCTACGGCCTGTTCGGCACAAAGGTGCTGCTGGTCGAGAACGACATCGAGGTGCTGCAGGCGATGACCTCCCTGCTCGAGCGCTGGCAATGCCTGGTGCGCCCCGCCACCTCGACCGGTGACGCGCTCGACATGCTTGGCGATACCGACTGGGTGCCGGACATCGTCATCGCCGACCAGCATCTCGACGGCGGCGACCTCGGCACCGCCACCATCGCCGAGGTCCGCGATTATCTCGGCCGCGCCGTGCCGGCGCTGATCGTCACCGCCGACGGTTCGGAGACGGTCGCCAAAGCCGCCCGCGCCGCCGGCATCGAGCTGATGCGCAAGCCGCTGAAACCGGCCCAACTGCGCGCCCTGCTGGCGCATCTGCTGGCTTGATATCTTCCGCGCGGCTGGAAGACCGCGAGCGGCAAGAAGAAAGTAGTGCACTGTCACCGTAATTCGCACCGTAATTCGTGGTTGGGCGGTAAGGCGGACAACGAGTGAGGGGTGTTTGCCGTCCGGCGGCTTCTCACGACACAGCGTCAATCGCCGCCCGTCCGCCATTCTCTCTGGCTGATTGTTGCGGCATAGTGCGGTTCAGAACTGAAAAGGGGCACTGATGCAGTTTGCCAGACAGGTTTTGGGTGCGAAAGCCATCTTGCTGCTGGCGGCGAATATCGGTTCAGGTTCGCCGGGGATGGCCGCCCCCCAGCAGGGCGCGCTCAGCAGCGATCGGGCTGGCGTTGTTTACGAGATTAGCAGGGACGCAGAGTCTGCTCAAAAGGACAGTAACGGATCGACCAGCGGTTCCACTGATCGAGACACGTTAGTAGAGCGGGTGCTTAATGTTCGCAGCGACGGTCTGGAACTTGAATATGACCTTTCGAAGGACGCCACGGCAGAGGACCGCACTAGTAATTGGCAGTTTCCCGTGCGCATCTTCAGGCCGTTTTCCGGGCCGACGCAGTTGCTCAACGGTCCCGAACTGGAGGAACGGATCGACGGCTGGCTGAAGAGGGCCGGACTTACACGCGCCGCTTGTGGCCATTGGATCTTCACATGGAACGCTTTTAAAATCGAATGCGATCCGCAATCGACGCTTCAAAGCATTGAGGCATTTGACCTGAGGCCGAATGATCTTCGGGACGGCGCAATATATAACGATCCTCAAGCGTCCGAGCCGACAACACTCAAAAAGACTTCAGTTGGATCCAACGGTTCTACTTTTATCGGAGAAATGTCAGTCGATCCTGAGCATGTGCGTCGGGATCAAGCTGAGTCGGATGTTGTTGTTGCCGAGATTACCAAGAAGGTACTGACGTTAGCTGATGCTCTGCGCGCGCGATCGAGTGAGAAGGTTTCCGGGACGATAGCGATCACGTTCGATGTGGACTCCGCCGGAGTAGTGCGTCGGCGGACCAAGATAACGAAGTTGGAGACGACGGCGACAAACGGATCGGTGGAGAATCGGACGATCACCGAAATCGTAACGCGCCGGATGGTCTCTGATGGGCTAAAATAGTCAATCCAGCTTCGATCCATGCAGATTTGGAATTACGGTGACAGTGCACTTTATAACGTGTTTGTCTGTCTGTCGTGCCTATGCGGGTGGGTGAGTTCTAAAACCCCGCCTGGTCCCGGAACAGCTCCGCATTGTCCAGCTTCGACACCTCGATCACCGCCTGCGTGCGGCTGTAGACGTTGAGCTTGCGCAGGATTTCGGAGACGTGCGCCTTGACCGTGGTCTCGCCGACTTGCAGCTCGTAGGCGATCTGCTTGTTGAGCAGGCCCTGGCGCAGCATCTGCAGCACCTTGAGCTGCTGCGGCGTCAGCGTGGCCAGGCGCTGCACCATCTCGGCCCGGTCGGTGCTGTCGGCGTCAGGCGGCCGGCCTTCATAGGTCTCGGGAACATAGATTGCGCCTTCCATCACCGAGCGGATGGCGGCGGCAAGGTCGCTCTTGCGCGCCGATTTCGGGATGAAGCCAGCCGCGCCGTAGGACAGCGCCTCGGAAATGATCTTCGGTTCCTCATAGCCGGAGACGATGACCACCGGCAGGCGCGGATACCGCGTCCGGAGCTGCAGCAGCCCGTCAAAGCCATGCACGTCGGGCATGCTGAGATCGAGCAGCGCCAGGTCGAACGGCTTGGCATCCGCCAGAAATTCCAGCGCCTCGGCGATCGAGCGCGCCTCCACCGTGTCGACCTCCGGATAGGCCATCTGCACGGCGCTGTGCAGCGCCTCGCGAAACAGCGGATGGTCGTCGATGATCAGGAACCTGGCGCGATCGTTGACTGGGGTCATCAGCTTCGTTTCAGTCGGTCTGGTTTAGAATAGCCCGGGGAATAGCTTGGCGACCATGGCCGGCTTATTGCCAAATAGTACATTGCCATCTTGGCCGGCAGAAGCAAAATGTACCGGCGATGTCCGCGACGCAACGCGGCAGGCCTAGCCTTTGCGCGATGCAATGCCTTGCCCGACCGGCCAAATCGGTCGAATGTGCCGCCGACATATCCACTGAAACAGAGACAGTGCATGACAGGCTTCGTCCTACCCCTTCCCGCAACCCCGTCGGTGGCCGTCGCCGGCTCGCCGGAGCGTTTTGCGGTGCGCCGCATTTTCTGTGTCGGCCGTAACTACGCCGCCCATGCCCGCGAACTCGGCAATGACGAGCGCGACCCGCCCTTCTTCTTCACCAAGCCGGGCGATGCGGTGGTCGATGCGGTCGTCGGTTCGGGCACGACGATCCCCTACCCGCCGCTGACCAGAAACCTGCACCACGAAATCGAGCTGGTCGTCGCGATCGGCAAAGCCGGCTTTCGCATCCCGCGCGAGCGGGCGCTGGACCATGTCTGGGGCTACGGCGTCGGTGTCGACCTGACCCGCCGCGACCTTCAGGACGAGGCGAAGAAGGCGGCGCGGCCGTGGGACTGGTCGAAGGCTTTCGACCGTTCCGCGCCCTGCGGCCCGCTGGTCCCGGCGCAAACATCCGGCCATCCCGAAAAGGGCCGCATCTGGCTCGCCGTCGACGGCAAGATCAGGCAGGACGGCGACCTCGCCGAGCTGATCTGGCCGGTTGCCGACATCGTCTCGATCTGCAGCGAGGCCGTCGAGCTCAGGCCCGGAGACCTGATCTTCACCGGCACGCCGGCCGGCGTCGGCGCGGTCGGGCCGGGCGAAAAGATCACCGCCGGCGTCGACGGCATCGGCGAGATCGAGCTGACCATCGGCCGACCGAGCCCGTGACCCGATGAGCGACATCGTCCTCCACAATTACTACCGCTCCTCGACCTCTTACCGGGTGCGGATCGCGCTGGAGATGAAGAACCTCGCCTACGAATACGTGCCGCATCATTTGCGCCATGGCGAGCATCGGGAGCCCGCCTACCTCGCGGTCAATCCGCAAGGGCTGGTGCCGGCGCTGGTCCGGGGCGACGGCACGCTGCTGACGCAATCGCTGGCGATCATCGAATATCTCGATGAGACCAGGCCCGAGCCGCCGCTGCTGCCCAAGGATGCGCCAGGCCGCGCCCGCGTCAGGATGCTGGCGCAGATGATTGCCTGCGACATCCATCCGGTGAACAATCTGCGCGTGCTGACCTCGCTGCGTACGCTGTTCGGCGCCGGCGACCAGGATGTCGCCAACTGGTTCCGGCACTGGGTCAACGAAGGTTTCCAGCCGCTTGAAAAGATTCTGGCTTCCGCGCCCGAGACAAAGACCTTTTGCCATGGCGACACGCCGGGGCTGGCCGACATCTGCCTGGTCGCACAGGTCACCAGCAATGCCCGCTTCGGCGTCGACATGACGCCCTATCCGACTATCTCGCGCATAAGCGCCGCCTGCATGGCGCTGCCGGCGTTCCAGAAGGCAGCACCTGAGAACCAGATCGATGCCGAGTAGGCCGCAAATTGCATGAAGTCATGAGGAACTGCCGATGAAAGCCGTCGTCTTCGAAAAATTCGGCGAGGCGCCGACGATCCAGACCGTGCCGGATCCGACGCCGTCGCCGGAAGGCGTCGTCATCAAGGTCGAGGCGACCGGCCTCTGCCGCAGCGACTGGCATGGCTGGATGGGCCATGATGACGGCATCCGCCTGCCGCATGTGCCGGGCCACGAGCTTGCCGGCGTCGTTCAGGCGGCAGGAAAGCAGGTGACCCGCTGGAAGACCGGTGAGCGCGTCACCGTGCCGTTCGCCGTCGGCTGCGGCCGCTGCTTCGAATGCACCTCGGGCAACCACCAGGTCTGCGAGCACCAGTTCCAGCCCGGCTTCACCGCCTGGGGGTCGTTCGCCGAATATGTCGCCATCGACCATGCCGATACCAATCTTGTGCGCTTGCCGGACGAGATGGAATTCGCCACCGCCGCCAGCCTCGGCTGCCGCTTTGTCACCTCGTTCCGCGCCATCGTCGACCAGGGCCGGGTGACGCCCGGCGAATGGGTGGCCGTGCATGGCTGCGGCGGCGTCGGCCTGTCGGCGATCATGATCGCCAGCGCCATGGGCGCCAATGTCGTCGCCATCGACCTGACCGACGAGAAGCTGGACTTCGCCAAAAAGATCGGTGCGGTAGCGACGATCAACGCGGCAAAAACGCCGAACGTGGTCAAGACGGTCAAGCAGATCACCAATGGCGGGGCGCATATGTCAATGGACGCGCTCGGCCATCCCAGTACCTCGTTCAACTCGATCGCGAACCTGCGCCGACGCGGCCGCCATGTGCAGGTCGGCCTGATGCTCGGCGAGCACGCCAGGCCGCAGATACCGATGGACAAGGTGATCGCCTTCGAGCTCGAGATCCGCGGCAGCCATGGCATGCAGGCGTTCCGCTACCAGGCGATGATGGAGATGATCCGCACCGGCAAGCTCAAGCCCGAACTGCTGGTCGGCAAGAAGATCAGCCTCGAGGAGGCGCCGGCCGCGCTGATGGCGATGGGCGGCTTCGAAGGCATCGGCATCGGCGTAGTGACCAGATTCTAGATCAACGCCCCCGTTCTGGATCAGCGAACCGACGCGCAGACCTCCCGGACGAAGGCTCGCAGCCAGCGTTGTGCCGGATCGGCATCGAGCCGCGGATGCCACAGCATCGAGATGGTGACCTCAGCAACAGCGACCGGCAACGGGAAACTGTGCATGCCTGCGCGCGCGCCTTGCGTGTGCCGCTCGGGGACGCTGGCGATCAGATCTGAGGCGCGCGCCATGGCGAGGGTGGCCGAGAAGCTGGAAACCATGCACACGATCGTCCGCTCGAGTCCCAGCCGATTCAAGGCCTCGTCGATCGGGCCCCTTTCGCGGCCGCGCCGCGAAACGCTGATGTGGCGGCCAGCCGCATAGCGTTCCGGCGTCACAACGCCCTCGCTCAGCTTATGGCCCGTTCGCACTGCACCGATGAAGCGGTCGCGAAACAGCGCCTGAATACGCATTTCGGGGCTGGTTTCCGCGGCGACGCCGATTTCGAGGTCAACCGCCGCGTCGCGCAACGACATGTCGTTCTTGTCGGATTTCGGCGCAAAACGCAGCCGCACGCCAGGCGCATCCGCTTCGACACGGGCGACGAGACGCGGCGCGAACTCCTCGACGAAGCTTTCATTGGCGCGCAGCGTGAAGACCCTGTCGAGAGCTGAGAGATCGAGGAGCCTGGCAGGACGCAGGAGCGCTTCAGCTTCCTGGACGACGCGGCCTGCCTGCTGCTGCAATTCCTGCGCGCGCGGTGTCGCAACTAGGCCACGGCCGGCCCGGACCAGCAACGGATCGCCTGTCGCTTCCCGCAACCGCGCCAGCGTCCGGCTCATCGCCGAGGGACTGAGGTGCAGCCGCGCGGCAGCACGCGCCACACTGCCCTCGCTCAGCAGCACATCGAGGGCGACAAGCAGATTGAGATCGGGTGACGACATGGAAGGACGATAGCACAGGTCAGCCGTGATGTAGCGCTCCATGCATGAATATGATGCAAATGCTGCGCCTTCCGCCACATCAAGCAGGGGAATAGCTTCCGACAGCTCCGATTTTGGGGCTGCCGGCAAAGGAGTTCACCTTGGCATCGACTGCTGAAAAGACTTGGGCTGAAAAGGCCGGGGCCGAAAAGACCTGGGCTGAAAAGTTCGGGAATGAAGTGGCCCCGGTGAGCGCCCGCTCAGCTCGATGGGCATTGGCAAGCCTGTCGCTTTCCACGCTGCTGTCGTCGCTCGCCACCAGCATCGCCAGCGTCGGGCTGCCATCGCTGATGCAGGCATTCGGCGCATCGTTCCAGTTCGTGCAATGGGTCGTCCTGGCCTATCTGCTCGCCATCACCACCTTGATCGTCAGCGCCGGCCGGCTCGCCGATATCTTCGGCCGCCGTCCGCTACTGCTTGGCGGCATCGCCTTGTTCACCTTTGCGTCCGTGCTTTGCGGCCTCGCGCCGACGCTCTCGCTGCTGATTGCCGCAAGGGCGGCACAAGGGCTCGGCGCTGCCGTGATGATGGCTCTGACGCTGGCCTTCGTCGCCGACACGATTCCCCGCGAAAAAACCGGCAGCGCCATGGGCCTGCTCGGCGCCATGTCCGCGATCGGCACCACGCTTGGCCCCTCGCTCGGCGGGTTGCTGATCGCCGGTTTTGGCTGGCGCGCAATCTTCCTCGTCAATCTGCCGCTGGGAGCACTGGCCTTCGCGCTTGCCTATCGGGTGCTGCCGGCTGGAAAGATATCGAAACCGGATCGGCGCGGTTTCGACGGGGTCGGTACGGCTTTGCTCGCTCTGACGCTGGCCGCCTATGCCATGGCCATGACCCTTGGGCGAGGCAGTTTTGGCTCACTCAACATTGGCCTGCTGCTCGCCGCTGGAGTTGGTGGCCTGCTGTTCGTCATCGCGCAGACAAGGGCCGAGAACCCTTTCATCCGGCCTGCGAGGTTCCGCGACCACGCGTTGAACGCCAGCCTCGCGATGAGCCTGATCGTCGCCACCGTGATGATGGCGACGCTGGTGGTTGCCCCGTTCTATCTGTCGCGCGCGCTCGCGCTGGACGCCGCCATGGTCGGACTGGTCCTGTCGACCGGCCCTCTGGTTACCGCGTTGGCGGCGCTGCCGGCGGGGCGCCTGGTCGACCGGTTCGGAGCGCACCGGATAATGGTCGTCGGCCTGCTCGCTCTCGCCCTGGGTACCTTCATTCTGTCGCAGGCCAGGACGGAATTCGGCATTGCCGGCTATGTCGTTCCAATCATTATCGTCGCCACCGGCTACAGCCTGTTTCAGACCTCCAACAATTCGGCCGTGATGACCGGCGTAGCATCCGACCAGCGCGGCGTCGTCTCCGGCCTGCTCAATCTGTCGCGCAATCTCGGCCTCATCACCGGTGCGTCGGTGATGGGCGCGGTGTTTGCCTTCGCATCGGCTGCCGGGAGCGAAGGAACTGGCTTGGCCGTATTAGCACCTGCGGCAGCCGCACGAGGGATGCAGGTCACTTTCCAGGTGGCGACGGCCCTGGTAGTGGCGGCGCTGATCCTTGCGGTTATCTCGGCCCGCCGCGGCCAGCACGGTTAGCTGAGCCGCCAGCGACGAACTCCAGCATCAGTTCAACAGCCCTGAGCGCATGCGTCTCCAGAAGGAAATGGCCTGCGTCGAAGATGTGAGCCTCCATTCGGGGAAGATCCATTAGCCACGACTGAACCTCTGCAATGTCGAAGAAGGCATCGTGGCGACCCCAAAGAAGCATCGCTCGGGGTTGATGCTTCGCCAGATAATCAGCCACCTCCCCGAACCGGTCGACATATCGGCCGTAATCGGCAAGGAGCGCCTTCTGCAGATCAAGTCGTCCCGGCAGACACATGGCCCGCCAGTCTTCAATCCAACCACCTGGATTGATCTGCGCGGCGATCTCGGCAGGCAGGCCGGCGACGTACTGGTTGCGAGTCCCCTCAAGGGTCATATGGGCAGTGGCGGCCTTCTCATTCGCAGCATTCGGTGCAGCCCAGAAGTCCAATGTGTCTGCCCATTGCGGGCCAAAGCCGGAGCGGTGGGCATTGGCATTCTGGACAATGAGGCCTTCGACGAGTTCCGGAGCGCGTATGGCGAGTTGAAGCGCTACCGGGGCTCCGAAATCATGCAAATAGAGGAACCTGCGGCCAACGTTGAGATGCGAGAGCAGCTCTTCAACCGAGCTGGACAGCGTGTCGAACGATGGCTCGGGCGGCAGATCGGACGCGCCGAAGCCCGGCAGGTCAGGCGCCACGACATAGACGCTGCCGGAAAGCGGGGCAATCACGTCGCGAAACGTCCGAGAGGAGCTAGGGAAGCCGTGCAGCAGGACGAGCGCGTGTTTGGAAGCGTCACCAGCCGTCCGGACGGCCACCTCGCCGCCCGAGGACAAGCGTATCTTCTGCACCCAAGACACCAAGATCGTCCCTTTTTCCTCCACGCCAACGCAAGGCCGCCTCGCTCCTTGCGTCACGCTGGCCGATTCGGCGCCTCAGAGACGTCGTTCCGCCAGGTCGGCAGCTCTTGGTAACAATTGGACGCGATTGTATCGAGTTCAAGAGCGCGCTGGCGCCATCCACTCTCGCTTCCTCAGTAATCGACGTCGTGCGTAGCCTGATCGGGATGTCGCGTCCTGCAGGTGGCGCCTATCTCGCATATCTTTTCGCACCGACCACGCAAAGCACGACGGCGGCGGTGACGGCGATCATGGCGGGACTGACCTGCTCATGCAGCAGCGTCGCTGCCAGCCCAAGCCCGAAGAAAGGCTGCAGCAGTTGCAACTGCCCGACCGCGGCGATGCCGCCCTGCGCCAGTCCCCGATACCAGAACACGAAACCAATCAGCATGCTGAACAGCGAAACATAGGCCAGGCCAATCCACGCGCCCCTGCCTGCACTTTCGAGCGACGGCGGCATGGTGATGAGCGTCAGGGCCAGCATGATCGGCAGCGACAGCACCAGCGCCCATGAGATCACCTGCCAGCCGCCGAGTTTGCGCGACAGCGTGGCTCCTTCCGCATAGCCCAATCCGCACACGATGATGGCGGCCAGCATCAGGACGTCGCCCAGCGGCGCGGCGGAAATACCTTGCGTCACCGCAAAACCCGCAACAAGGGCGCTGCCGAGGCACGAGAACAGCCAGAACGCCGGTTTCGGGCGATCGCCGCCTCGAATCACGCCGAAGATCGCGGTCGCCAGCGGCAACAGGCCGATGAAAATGATGGAGTGAGCCGACGTGATGTGCTTGAGCGCCAGCGCCGTCAGCAAGGGAAAGCCGACCACGACGCCAAGCGCCACGATTGCCAGCGAGAACAGATCTCGCCGCTCCGGACGCTTCTGGTGAAAAACGAGCAGCAGCGCGAGGCCGAGGATGCCTGCCGTGGCAGCACGGGCGACGGTTACGAACACCGGATCGAAATCCATCACCGCTACGCGCGTCGCCGGAAGCGAGCCGCTGAAAATCAGCACGCCGATGAACCCATTGACCCAGCCACTCGCCGCCCAGCCACTCGCTGCCTTGTCCATCGATGCCCCGCTCGTCTTCGCCCTCTATCGGGCCAGGCGTATGGCTGCGCCAGAGACAATGAGGTACAGTTTGACAAAACCGTCATGGCAGGCTGAGCAGTACGGATGGACGAGCAGACGACGACAAGTGAGGGCAGCCGGACGCTTGTCGAAAGCGTCATGGCGACAATCAGGCACAGGATCGCCGCGCGCACCCTGACACCGGGAACGCGGCTGCCTTCGATCCGGGCTTTCGCCAAGGCCATGCAGGTTTCCAAATCCACCGTGGTCGAAGCCTATGAGCGTCTTGCGGCGGAAGGCATGATCCGCTCGCGGCCAGGCTCGGGTTTCTATGCTGCCGGACCGCTGGCTCCCCTGTCACTGGCCGAGATCGGCCCCAGGCTTGACCGTGCTGTCGACCCGCTGTGGGTCTCGCGCCAATCGCTGGAAGCGGGCGACGGCGTCCTGAAACCGGGTTGCGGCTGGCTGCCGGCTTCATGGATGGCCGAGGCTGGTTTGCGCCGGGCGCTGCGGACGCTGGCCCGCGCCGACGACACCGCGCTGACGGATTACGGCACGCCGCTCGGCTCGCCGGCGCTGCGTCACCTGCTGGCGCGGCGCATGGCCGAGCACGGTATCGAAGCCTCTCCGGACCAAATCATGCTGACGGAATCGGGTACCCAGGCGATCGACCTCTTGTGCCGGTTCCTGCTCGAACCGGGTGACACGGTGCTGGTCGACGATCCCTGCTATTTCAACTTCCATGCCCTGTTGCGCGCCCATCGGGCCAAGGTGATCGGCGTCCCCTACACGCGGTCGGGGTCGGACATCGAGCTGTTCGCGCAGGCGCTGACCCAGCACCAACCGCGCCTCTACATCACCAATTCCGCGCTGCACAATCCGACCGGCGCAATATTGTCGCCGGTCGTCGCCCATCGGTTGCTGAAGCTCGCGGACCAGTCGGGGCTGACCATCATCGAGGATGATATCTTCGCCGATTTCGAACACACGCCCGCGCCCCGGCTGGCGGCGTTCGACGGTCTCAGCCGGGTCATCCACATCGGCAGCTTCTCCAAGACGCTTTCGGCATCGATGCGCTGCGGCTTCATCGCGGCTCCTCGCGACTGGATGGAAGGATTGACCGATCTCAAGATCGCCACATCCTTTGGCAGCGGGCGGCTTGCATCCGAACTGGTACTGGGGCTGCTGAAGGATGGCCTCTATCGCAAGCACGTGGACCTGCTGCGCGCGCGGCTCTCGCGCGCCATGGACGAAACCAGCACCCGCCTGAAGGCCATCGGCATCATGCCATGGATAGATCAGCCGGCCGGCATGTTTTTGTGGTGCAGGCTGCCAGAGGGGATAGATGCCGCGGATGTGGCCCGCCACGCTCTGTCGGCTAACGTCGTGCTTGCGCCCGGCAATGCGTTCAGCCTGTCCCGATCGGCCAGCCGTTTCATGCGCTTCAACGTCGCCCAGTCGGGAGACGACCGGATCTTCAGGGCGCTTGAACAGGCGATGTCGCGTTGATTGCGCTGTCGGCTGACCTGACGCGATGTTCTCAGAGACTGTTTCGAAATTCGCTCTGGCGAGTCATATGGTGGTGGTTTCGAGAACCGGAGCGCAGCGGACATTTGCGTCCGTGAGCACCGGAAGCGCAGAAAACGCCATCAGATGGCCGCCAGAGTAGAATTTCCAAACGGTCTCTCAGGCCCCTGCCCGCTTGCGGCGCGCATAAAGCATCACGAGCGTCTCGGCGGTCAGCGCCGGCTTCTGCTCGCCTTCGATCTCGACCGTATTGGCGGCCTTCATCAGGTATTGGCCCGGGCCTTTGTCTTCCATCGACAGAAGCGTGGCGCGCAACCTGATTCGCGAGCCGACTCTGACCGGCGCCACGAAACGCACTTTGTCGAAACCGTAGTTGAAGGCGGCCTGCGTGTTTTCGGGTACAATGCCCATCTCGAGCGCCAGTGCGCCGATGATCGACAGGGTCAGATAGCCATGCGCGATCGTGGTGCGGAACGGGCTTTGCCGCTTCGCCCGCTCGGGATCGACATGGATCCATTGATGATCGCCCGTGCATTCGGCAAACTGGTCGATGCGGTGCTGATCGACCAACGTCCAGTCCGAGACGCCTAGCTCCTGCCCGGCCATGGCCCTGAGTTGCTCGAAGGTCGGCGGCGTCCTCGGCCGTATCTGCGTCATTCCTGCTTTCCCGATCGCTTGCCTGTTCCGGACCACGACCAGCCGCCCCTGTCAATTCGCCAATGCGATTCCGCGCCACAATCTTCGGCCATTGCGCGAGGCGTGTCTTCGCCGCCGGCAAACACCCTCCCCGGGACAGCTACTTCTTCTCCTGGCTGGCGCGGATCTCCTCCATCGCCTCCTTGATGCGGCTGCGCAGGATTTCGATCGATTCGGTGCCGGACGTTCTGACCAGTTCGGCCATCTCGCCGGCATTCTTCAATGCGGTCTCGAAGGATCTCCTGGCGAACGCCGCCTGCTTCTCCATCATTTCCTGGGGACTGCCCGGCGCCCTGTAGTTTTGTGCCATGTCGGTGATCTCGCGCAGCGTGTCCTGCAGCATCTCGCGTTGCCTGGACAACAGCGCCGACGCTCCGGCAGCACTCGCCCGGGCCGATTTCTCCAACGCCTCCAGGTTCTTGCGGTTGTGAGCGAGGATCGCCTCGACATCGACATTCGGCAGCTTCAGGTCGCGGCCAAACTTGCCGAACATGTCGATGAAGGACTCGGAATCCGGTCGTTTTGCCATGCTGGTTCTCTCCCCTGTTGCCATGAACGCCGCCACTGCACGGGAGAATAGTGCAGCGAAGCTCCACGGTCCATTCGGGCGAGTCAGCCGACAAGAAACAGCCGTTCGGCGGTGTAGAGCACGAGCCCGGCAAGGCCACCGATGATCATGCCGTTGAAGCGGATATATTGCAGGTCCTTGCCGATATTCATTTCGATCAGCCTTGTCAGTTGCGCGAGGTCCCAGCGCTTGACCTGGTCGGCGATGAATTTCGACACGCCGCTCTTCTGGCTTTCGACGAAGGAGGACAGCGCCACGATGAACCCCTGGTTCATGTCGGCCCTGATCTGCGCGTCGTCGGCAAGATGGCGGCCGACCTCGACGAACATGGTGGCGAGATGATCGCGGATCATCGAATTCGGCGCCTTGGCGTCCTGCTCGATGAACAGCCGCAGGCTGTCCCACATATCGCCGGCCAGCGCCCTGAGCTCCGGCCGGGCGAGGAAATCGCGCTTCAGCTTCTCGGCCCGTCGGGCATATTGTTTGGACGTCCTCAGCCGCTCGACGAAGGTTCCGACGAAAAGGTCGAATTCGGCGCGCATTGGATGGTGCGGATCGGCGCGCACCTCGTCGAGCAGTGAGCCGGCGGACGCGACGATTTTCTTCAACAGATAGGCGTCGGCGCGAAACAGGTTGAACAGCGACGGCAGTTCCTCGCGGATTTTCTCGCGCATCGTCGCCAGCGCCTGCTCGTCGCTCAAGAACCGGCCGACGACCTTGGTGAACTCGTCGAACAGTTTTTGGTGACGGCGGTCGTCGGTCAGCGCCGACAGCAGCTCGGCTGCGAGCGGCGCCAGCGGCACCTTTTCGATCTGCTCCAGCATGCGGCTGGTGACGAAGCCGCGCAGCCCGGATTGCTCGACCGCCGCCAGCGTCTGCGGCACCAGCCGGCCGACGAAACGCGACAGATCGGCGGCGCGGTTCGGGTCGGCCAGCCAGTCCGCGACCAGCGCGGAAAAATCGACTTCGGCGAGCTTTTCGCGCACCGGCTCCGGTGCCAGGAAATTGACCTCGATGAAGCGGCCGAGATTGTCGGCGATACGGTTCTGGTTCTCCGGGATAATGGCCGTATGCGGGATCGGCAGGCCGAGCGGCCGCCTGAACAGTGCCACCACCGCATACCAGTCGGCCAGCCCGCCGATCGTCCCCCCCGGGGGCGACGCGGCCGCGCACCCCCCCCCCGCCTTGGGGGCCTTAATCGGTTTTGCCCCCCCCAACACCAGGCCGCCACACGCCAATGGCGCGGTGGGGCCGGACTTGGGTCGCCTGAT